>JAEWEI010000179.1 GCA_023389545.1 Actinomycetes bacterium
CCCCTCGGCCTTGCGGTTCTCGGAGGAGAACGCGATGCGCTCGGCGATGGCCGCGCGGGGGGTGCGCAGCCGCGCGGGCGTCCCGTCGACCTCCAACGTGCCGGTGTCGGCGTGGTCCGCGCCATACAGCAACCGCGCCATCTCGCTGCGGCCCGATCCCAGCAGGCCCGCCAGCCCGACCACCTCGCCGGGGTACACGTCCAGGTCGAAGGCCTCGATGGACCCGCGCCGGCCCAGCCCGATGGCCCGCAGGAACGGCGCCGGGATGCTGTCCGCGCCGGCGGGCGCCGCGGACTCCTCGCGGGCTTCGGTGTCCTGCGCGATGTCCTCGAGCACCGCGAGCTCGCGGCCGATCATCATCGACACCAGCTCGATCCGGGTCAGGTCGCCGGTGTGCCGCTCCCCCACCCGGGCGCCGTTGCGCAGCACGGTGATCCGGTCGGCGATCTCGTCGACCTGCTCGAGGAAGTGCGTGACGAACAGGATTGCGACCCCGTCCTCGCGCAGGCCGCGCATGACGCGGAACAGCTCGGCCACCTCGTCGGCGTCGAGGCTCGACGTGGGCTCGTCGAGGATCAGCACCCGCGCGTCCACCCGCATGGCGCGGGCGATGGCCACGAGCTGCTGCACCGCGATCGAGTGCGCCGACAGCGGCGACGCGGGGTCGATGTCCACGTTCAGGCGGCCCAGCACCTCGGCGGCCTGCCTGCGCATGCCGCGCCAGTCGATCCCCCCGGCCCGGCGTGGCTCCCGCCCCAGCATGATGTTCTCCGCCACGGTCAAGTTGGGGCAGAGGTTCACCTCTTGGTAGACGGTGCTGATGCCCAGGTCCTGCGCCTGTGCGGGCCCGTGGATGGCAACGGGCTGCCCGCCGACGCGGATCTCGCCCGCGTCGGGCGGCCGCACCCCGGTGAGCGCCCGGATCAGTGTGGACTTCCCGGCGCCGTTCTCGCCGAGCAGCGCGTGCACCTCCCCCGCGTACAGCGTGAGGTCCACGTCGTGCAGCGCCCGGACGCCCGGGAACTCCACCCCGATGCCGGTCATCTGCACCACCGCCTCGGGTGGCCGCTCGGTGAGCCCGAGCCCGGAGGCGGGCGGGGTGGCGGGATCGTCCATGGCGCGGGTGCCTTCCGGTGGGCGCGGGTCTGGGTGCGGATCGTGGCCCGGATCGGGCGCGGGTCGGGCGCGCGGCTGTCCGGGAGCAGGACCCGTGCGGGATCGGCCGGAGGGGATCCGGTCGGGCCCGCACGGGCCCTCTCATCCCAGGCGCCTGCGGCGCGCGGGACGGCGGTCAGTACTGGCGCGTGGGCAGGGCCTCGATGGCCTGCTCCTGCGTGAACGTGGTCTCCTCGGTGACGATGCGCGGCTCGACCTCCTCGCCGGCGAGCACCTGCTGGGTGATCTCCATGAGCTGCGGGCCGAGCAGCGGCGAGCACTCGACGATGAAGTTGATCTTCCCGTCGGCGAGCGCCTGCATCCCGTCCTTCACGGCGTCGACCGTGACGATCTTGATGTCCTGGCCGGGCACCTTGCCAGCCGCCTCGATCGCCTCGATGGCGCCCAGGCCCATGTCGTCGTTGTGCGCGTAGACCAGGTCGATGTCGGGGTGCTGCTGGAGGAACGCCTCCATGACCTTCTTGCCGCCGTCACGGGTGAAGTCGCCGGTCTGCGAGGCGATGACCGTGAAGTTGGGCGAGCCGGACAGGACCTCCTCGAACCCCTCCTTGCGGTCGATCGCGGGGGCGGAGCCGGTGGTGCCCTGCAGCTCCACGATGTTGGTGGGCGCCGTGCCGAACTCCTGGACGACCCAGTCGCCGGCCTTCTTGCCCTCCTCCACGAAGTCGGAGCCGAGGAATGTGACGTACAGCGACGTGTCCTCGGAGTCGACGGCGCGGTCGGTGAGGATCACCGGGATGCCCGCGTCCTGGGCCTCCTTGAGCACCGTGTCCCAGCCGGTCTCCACCACGGGCGAGAAGGCGATCACGTCGACCTTCTGCTGGATGTAGGAGCGGATGGCCTTGATCTGGTTCTCCTGCTTCTGCTGCGCGTCGGAGAACTTCAGCTCGATGCCGGCCTCCTCGGCGGCGTCCTGGATGGACTTCGTGTTGGCGGTGCGCCACCCGCTCTCGGCGCCGACCTGGGCGAAGCCCATGACGATCTGCTCGTCGCCGCCCCCGCCGCCCTCTGTCGAGCCCGAGCCAGAGTCTGAGTCGTTGGCGCAGGCTGCGAGCCCGAGTGCCAGGACTGCAGCGGCGCCTGCCGCCAGGGCGCGCCGCGCGTGCTTGCTGACCATGCTTCTCCTCCTTGAGTCGCACCGGTGCGGGTCCCCATCGACCCAGAGTTCGATGTTAACGCTCACATCCGACAAGTGGCGCAATTAGTAGATTACGGATCGATAACGAGCCGGGTCGGTGAGCGGGCGCTCGACACTCGCGCAGGATCCTGTTCGCCTGTCTGGCCAGGACCTCGCAATGAGCGGCATGGGTGGCGCAACGAGGAGTCAGACGGGGCGTCGGGCCCTCAAGTCCGGCGGTCCAGCTCGTCCTCGATGACGGCCTCAAGCTCGGCGGCGCTGGGCAGCACGCCGCGGGCGTCCGCCGGCAGGCCCTGGTAGTCCGCGACGGCGATCGGCACCCGGGTGCCGGCCAGCGCATAACGCACCGTCGCGCCGGCCTTGCCGGTCACCAGCAAGATCCCGACCGTCGGCGCGTGGATCTCGGGCTGACGCATCTGGTCGTCGACGATCGCGACGTACGTGCCGAGTTGGCCGACGTGGGCGGGCTCGAACTTGCCGACCTTCAGCTCGACCACCACGTACCGCAGCTGCAGGACGTGGAAAAACAGCAAGTCGACGTAGAACTCCTCGACCTGGCCGCTCGCGTCGTCCGACACGCTCAGGCGCACCTGGCGCCCGACAAACGCCATGCCGCGACCGAGCTCCAGCATCGTGTCCTGCAGCCTGTCCATCAGCGCCTGCTCGACGTCACGCTCCGCAATGCGCTCGACCAGGCGCAGGTGCTCAAACACGTACGGGTCCTTCACCAGCTGCTGGGCAAGGTCGGAGTCCGGCATGTCCAGCGCATCGGTGAAGTTCGTGGGCGCCGCCCCGACGGCCCGTCGCAGGTCGGCCTTGATCTGGTGCTCAAGTACCGGCCGTGACCACCCATACTCGGCGGCACTCGCGGCGTACCAGTCGCGCTCCTCCCGCGTCTGGAGCCGGTCAAGCAGTGTCGCAATGTGCCCCCACGGCAATCGTCCAACGGGCCGTTGGACGAACTCATCCTCCGTTGGCCATGCCTCAGCGGCCCGCCGCATGTAGAGCAGGTTCGACCGTGACCAGCCGCGCTGGTCGGGGAACTCCCGCTGCAGATCTGCGGCCAGCGACGTGACGACCTTGCTGCCCCAACCCGCCGCATGCTGCCGATGAAGGATGTCGCGGCCGACCGACCAGTACAGCCGCAACACCTCGGTGTTCGCCGCACGCGCCGCACGGAACTGCGTCGCGCGCACCCGCGCCTTCAGCTCCGCCAAGAGCTCGGCGTACCCCGCGGGCTCAAGCGCGCTCTCCGACGATGCCACGCGCGCCATCCTGCCCCATCGCTCAAGTCGACCACGCCCCACAGATGTGGCCATTTTCGCCACGTGGGCGGAGCCATCACGGTCACTGAACCGATCATCTCCGTTCGTCGGCCGAGCGGGGGCTGTGGTTGCCGTGTCACGGGGGTCTCGTCACCTCGGGCGGGGTCCATGCGCCTTCAGTGATCGGCGCCTGGCCACCGTAAGCGCGGAGCTAGAGGGAGAAGTTCTCTGCGGGCGCGGGGAGCCAGTTGGCTTCGCGGTCGACACCCGGTGAAAGCGGTACCCGGCCTAGAATTACGCACTAGGGGTTGGATGGCCACGCGGTCTGCCGATATGGCAGGATAGAGCATTTATCCGACGGGCGAACAATGCTCTCCCAGCATGGGCTCGACGTGATTTCCCACCGCCCCGCGTCGCCCTTTGGGGGCGACCGCGACCGTGAGGACGGTCCGCGCTCGACGCGCGCAAGCGCGGCACTGCGGGTACGTTCGCTCGATGTCCACGGGCCGAATACCCCCACCCGCAGCCGCCGAGGACGTGGCCGCACCACCCCCGCGCCTGCGCGTCGTGGACCTGCTCAGATTCGTCGCGGCGGCTGCCGTCGTGCTTTTCCATTTCACCGCCCGCGATCACGGGAGATGGGCGGACGGGCTCCCGTCAGAGGTCTTCCCTCAGATGTCCGCGCTCACCCGCTACGGATATCTCGGCGTTCATCTCTTCTTCGTGATCAGCGGTTTTGTGATCCTCATGTCGGCCTGGAATCGGCCGGTGGGGTCATTCGTGGCCTCGCGCGTCAGCAGGCTCTACCCGGCGTTCTGGGCCGCGGTGCTCCTCACCGCGTCGGTGCGCTACTTGTGGCCCGGTTTCGAGGCGCGCTCGCCCGGCGAGGTGCTGGTCAACCTCACGATGCTGCAGGATCCGCTGGGGGTGCCGCGCGTCGACGGGGTCTACTGGACGCTGTGGGTCGAGCTGCAGTTCTACCTGCTCATCTGCCTTCTCATCCGCATGGGCCTGACCGAGCGCCGGGTGCTGCTCCTCGCCGCGGCGGCGCCCGTGCTGACGACGCCGCTCACCCTCCTCACCCCTCACCTGGCGGGGATGTGGACGCTCGTCGAGTGGCTGCCACTGTTCTGCGCGGGAATGGTGATCTGCCTGATCTACCGAAGCGGCCCGAGCCGAGCGAGGTGGGCAGTGCTCGCGCTGAACGTCCTCGCCGCCACATCGACCTCGGCAGTCGTGACGCCAAGTGCTATCGACGCCGTCTCCTCCGGGCGGTCGACGTCGCCGGCCTGGGTGGCGGGCGGCGTCGTGCTCTGCGTCGCGGTGGTCATGCTCGCCACGCTCGTGCCGCGCGTCCGGGACGTGGACTGGCGCGGGCTGACGCTTGCCGGCCTCGTGACCTACCCCCTGTACCTGACGCACGAGTACCTGGGCTGGGCGGCGATCGAGGTGCTCTCGCCGCGGGCGGGCCGGTACTGGGCCTTGCTGCTGGCGGTGGCCGCCTGCATCGCGGTGGCGGTGCTGCTGCACCTGGTGGCGGAGCGCCCCGTGCAGCGGCCGCTACGCCAGCGCCTCGAGCGGCTGCTGCGCCCCCGGTGGGCCGCGGAAACGCCGCCAGGCGCCCTCCCGGCTCAGCGGACCTCAGCCGCTCCGGCACGGCAGCGGGTGTCCGCGGGCGCCTGAGGCACGCACAAGGCAGGGCGCCGAGTTCGACGCCCTGCCTTGTGTCCCTTCCCATGCCAGCCGCACTTCGGCTGTCGTCTCGCCTCAGCCGGCCTCAGCCGCTGGCGGCCCCTGCGCGTCAGCGACCGGCGGCCACCGGCTCGTTCTCGGCGAGCGCCGGCTTCGACGCCTTCGGCTTCGCCACCCGGCTGTCCGGGGCCGTGGACGCACGGCGCTTGTTGTAGACGTCGAATGCGACGGCGAGCAGCAGCACCAGGCCCTTGACCATCTGCTGGATGGACTGGTCCACGCCCAGCAACTGCATGCCGTTGCTCATCACGGCCATGACCAAGCCACCGACCATGGCGCCCATCACGGTGCCCACCCCGCCGGTGACGGCCGCGCCGCCAATGAAGCCGGCTGCGATGGCGTCGAGCTCGAACATCTGGCCCGCCGCGGGCTGCGCCCCGTTGGACCGCGAGGAGTAGACGACGCCGGCCACCGAGGCCAGGAAGCCCATGTTGACGAAGATCCAGAAGTTGACCCGCTTGACCTTCACGCCCGAGAGCTGCGCGGCGTTGAGGTTCCCGCCGATCGCGTACACGTGCCGGCCGAACACGGTGCGCGTGGTGACCACCGTGTAGATCATGATGAGCGCGCCCAGGATGACCAGCACGATCGGCAGGCCGCGGCTACGCGAGAGCTGGTACGCGAACACCATGACCAGGGCGCCGATGAGCACGAGGCGCAGCACGAACAGCGGCATGCTCTCCACGGCCTGCTGGTAGGCGATGCGCCCACGGCGCGCACGGTAGGCGCTGAGCGCGTAGCCGCCGACGCCGATCGCCGCGATGACGAGCGTGAACACGTCGAACCCTTGTCCGCCCAGGAACCCGTTGAGGAACCCGCCGGCGATGACCTTGTACTGGTCCGGGAACGGCGACAGCGAGATGTTGTCCAGCACCTGCAGCGTCATCCCGCGGAACAGGAGCATGCCCGCCAGCGTGACGATGAACGCCGGGATCCCCACGTAGGCGACCCAGAATCCCTGCCACGCCCCGACGGCGAGGCCGACGGCCAGCGCCGCGAGCACGCCCACCCACCAGGGCTGCCCGCCGCGGATGACCAGCACCCCGGAGACGGCGCCTGTCAGCGCGACCACGGAGCCCACCG
>JAEWEI010000180.1 GCA_023389545.1 Actinomycetes bacterium
CGTTCCACCCGACGGTGTAGTTGCTCATGTCGATCTCGGAGGGCAGCAGCGACGGGTCGCGGAAGATCAGCGCGCTGGGCTTGAGGGAGCTCGCGAGCATCCACAGCAGCGGGTAGATCATGATCAGGCCGAAGGCGATCAGCACGAGGTGCTTGAGCGCCGTGCGGGCCCGGGCACGCGCGCTGGGACGGCGAGGCGTGAGCGGCGGACGGGCCGTGGCGGGCTTGGCGGCGGTCCGGGTCGGGAGGCTGGTCGCGGTGTCAGTCATCGTAGAAGACCCAGTACTTGGAGACGACGAAGTTGATGGCGGTCAGTCCGGCGACGATGGCGAGCAGGAGCCAGGCCATCGCGGAGGCGTAGCCCATGTCGAGTGCCCCGAAGCCCTTCTGGTAGAGGTAGAGCGTGTAGAAGAGCGTCGAGTCGACGGGCCCTCCGCTGCCGCCGCTGACCACGAACGCCTGGGTGAAGGATTGGAAGGCGTTGATGACCTGGAGCACCAGGTTGAAGAAGACGATGGGCGTCAGCAGCGGGAGCGTGATGGCGACGAACTGGCGCACCTTGCCGGCCCCGTCGATCTGGGCGGCCTCGTAGTACATCTCGGGGATCTGGCGGAGCCCGGCGAGGAAGATCACCATCGGGGCCCCGAACGTCCAGACGTTGAGGATGACCAGCGTGCCGAGCGCGGTGTCGGGGTGGGAGACCCAGCCCTTGCCCTCGACGCCGAACATCTCGAGGAACTGGTTCACCAGGCCCTGCGTGCCGAACACCTGGCGCCACAGCAGCGCGATGGCCACCGAGCCGCCGAGCAGCGACGGCAGGTAGTACACGGACCGGTAGAACGCCAGCCCGCGCACGCCGCGGTCGAGGAACAGCGCGAGCGCCAGCGCCAGGGCGAGCTGGAGCGGGATCGAGACGAAGACGTAGGTGAACGTCACCCGCAGCGACTGGTGCAGCCGCGCGTCGTCGATCATGCGCGCGTAGTTGTCGAGGCCGGTCCACGCTGGCGGCTGCAGCAGGTTGTAGTCGGTGAACGAGAGGAACAGCGAGGCGAGGATGGGCCCGACGGTGATGAGCAGCAGGCCGACGAACCATGGCCCGAGGAACAGCAGGGCGGCCTTGTTGTCACCCCGCTCCGAGGGGGCGACGGATGCGGGCGCGCTGCCCCGGAGCTTGCGGAGCTCGGCGATGCCGGCCATGCGTCACCGCCCCCGTGGGGGACGGACGGCGGCTGCCGTCAGATGGTGCTGGACGAGGGTCATGCACACTCCCGGTGGATCTTCATTGATGACCGAGCAACTGCTGTTGGAAAGCGCTCTCCGCTTTGTGTAGTAGTTTGGTACCAGTCGCCCAGATGTGATGTCAACCACACCCGCGCAGGCCGGCTCGCGCCGGCGCCACCGTGAGACGGAGCCACCGTGCCGAAGCCGCCCGGAACGACCCGCCCGCTGGACCGCGAACATCCCCTCCCACCAGCGCGAATACCCGCACAGGCTGCCACGAAACCCGCCACCGTCGCACTGGTCGGGGCACATGGCCATGGAACATCACATCTTGATCACACCCGCTCGCTCGAGGAACGCGGCGTCCTTCGACTGGTCGCCGTCGTGGACCCGCGGCCGCTGGTCGACCCCGCCCTCCCCGCCGCCGATCAGCCCCCTGGAGCCCGCCTCGCCATGGCGGACCCCGAGAAACCGGTCCCCTGGTTTCCCGACCTGGACTCCCTGCTCGCCGTCGAGCGGCCCGACGTCGTCATCCTCTGCACGCCCATCGACACCCACGCCGACCTCGCCGAGAAGGCCGTCCGCGCCGGCTGCGACGTGCTGCTTGAGAAGCCGCCCACCGCGACCCTCGCCGAGCTGGTGCGCCTGGTCGCAGTCGCCCGCGAGCACGGCCGCGCCGTGCAAGTCGGGTTCCAGACGTACGGCTCCCAGGCGCTCGACGCCGTCCGCGAGATCGTGGCCAGCGGCGAGATCGGCGAGGTGCGCGGCATCGGCGCCGTGGGCGCCTGGGTGCGCTCCGAGGACTACTGGGCTCGCGCGCCCTGGGCAGGCCGCCGCACGCTCGCGGGGCGGCCCGTGGTGGACGGGGTCACCACCAACCCGCTCGCCCACGCCGTCGCCACAGCGCTGCTGCTCGCCGACGCGCGCACAGTCGACGACGTGCAGGAGGTCGAGCTCGACCTGTCCCGCGCCAACGACATCGAGGCCGACGACACCAGCAGCGTGCGGGTCACCACGAGCCGCGGCCTGCGGGTCGCCCTGGGACTGACGCTCTGCGCCAGCGTGCACACCGCGCCCCGGATCGTGGTGCACGGCAGCGCCGGCCATGTCGTCCTGCACTACACGCGCGACGTGGTCGACGTCGCGGGAGCCCACGGCGCCCGCACCCTCACGTGCGGACGCGCCAACCTGCTGGAGAACCTGCTCGCGCACCGCGCCGACCCGGACGGCGTCCCGCTGCTCGCGCCGCTGTCCTCGACAGGCGCGTTCATGCGCGTGCTCGAGGCCGTCCGCAACGCGCCGCCGCCGCGCCGTATCGCCGCCGCGCACACCGATCGCGTGCTCGACGAGCTCGGGCCCCGCGTGGTGGTCCGCGACGTCGAGCACTGGTGCGAGCGCGTCGCCCAGGAACTGCGCACCTTCGAGGAGCTCGGGGCGCCGTGGACGGTCCCCGCATGAGCACCGGCCCGGTGGTGAAGGCGCCGCCCTGGGAGCCGCTCCCCCACTGGGGCCCGTCCACGCCCCTCGCCGAGCTCACGCTCGACGGGACGGCCGTGGCCGTCTGCGTCGACGGCGCCGGCGCCCCGGACTTCGACTCGCCCCGCCCCCACCTGCACCCCGTCCGCACCCTCGCAGGCGTGGTCGTCACCGACTCCGCCCCGGCCGACCACACCTGGCATGTGGGCCTCGGGCTCGGCGTGCAGGACGTGGACGGCCACAACCTGTGGGGCGGGCGGACCTACCTGCCCGGCGCCGGGTACACGTGGCGCCGCGACCACGGCCGGATCCGGCATGACGGCTGGGCCGGGCAGCCGCCCACCCCGCCGGCCCGGCAGATCGCCCAGCACCTCACGCAGCGCCTGACCTGGCTGTCCGCCGACGCCGAGCCGCTGCTGGTGGAGACGCGCGAACTGCGCTGGGCGCGGGCCGGCGCCCACGCCTGGCGGCTCGACCTGTCCACCACCCTCGTCGCCACCCGCCCGGTGCGGCTCGGCAGCCCCGGGGCGCATGGGCGCGTCGGCGGCGGCTACGGAGGCCTGTTCTGGCGGTTGCCCGCATGCGAGGACGTGGACGTGCGCACACCCCTGGCCCGCGGCGAGGACGCGGTGCACGGCTCCGTGCCCGCCGATGGCGCCCGGTGGCTCGCCTGGTCGGCGCGCGCCGGCGCTGACGGCGGCGGCGAGTTCACCATCGCCATCGCGCCCGCCGACGAGGCCACCGCGCGCGACCCCTGGTTCGTGCGCGTCTCCGGCTACCCCGGGATCGGCTCCGCGCTGGCCTGGGAGCGCGCCGTGACTGTGTCCCCGCGCGCCGGGCTGCGACGATCATTCCGCTGCGTGATCGCCGACGGCCGCACGCCCGACGCGGACGTCGGGCGACTGCTGGACACCGCCGTCCCCCACAGCACCGTCCCCCACGCCCCTGCCACCCCGGAGACCGGTCCATGACCACCCTGACCCCCGCACTCCACGACAACGCGATCCTGCTGCGCCCCGGCGACGACGTGGTCGTGACCACGC
>JAEWEI010000205.1 GCA_023389545.1 Actinomycetes bacterium
CTGGCCATCGCGCTCGCGGCACTGCTCGCACTGAGCCTGCTGCCGCGGCCGGCGCCACAGCGGCCCCGCCCCGATGCTCCGAGCAGGGCACAAGAGGGCGGCGCAGGCGACGGGCCTGTCGGCACGGGCGTGTCGACCGCTGCCGTGGCTGTCGCGGACGGGCGCCCCTAGCCGTTGTCCGTGCCCGGGCCGGCGGCTGGCGCGTCGCCCACGCGACGTGACGAGGATCCGACGGAGAAGGGAGGCGGCACATGACCTGGACGGCGACGCGTCTGCGACACCTCGCGGCGGCGGCCGGGATCCTCATGGCGCTCGTCCTCGTCGTCGGGTCTGCCATGAACCGCACAACCGCCGCATGGACCGACCAGGCCTCCTTCGCCGCGCAGGTGAGTGCGGGGAGCTGGTCCGGGGACTCCGGCGACTCCGGCGACAGGTGTGAGGTGCTGAGCGTCAGCACCGGCGAGGTCCTCGGGCCCTGTGCCGTCGAGCAGGTGCACAACCTGGGCGAATGGCCGGACGGCATGAGGTTCTCCGTGGAGATCAGCGGACTCGACCTGAACGGTGAACAGCAGGCGCGGGTCACTGTCGACATGTCGCGGGCCTTCACCCGCGAGTGGGACTGGGCGGCTGTCTCGGTGGAGATGGACTACGTGGCGGACTACAGCTGGTCCGCGCCCTACCTCACGTTCACGACCGCGCAGTGGAATGACAGCCAGTCGTTCGGAGGCACCTTCCGCCTGAACGGTTGACGCCCGAGCAGGTCGGGACACCCCGGACCTGCCGCTGGAACGCCGAAGGCCTCCAGGGACTCCCTGGAGGCCTTCGGCTTCTGCGTAGCGGGGACAGGATTTGAACCTGCGACCTCTGGGTTATGAGCCCAGCGAGCTACCGAGCTGCTCCACCCCGCGTCGGTGGAACCAATCTACGTCATGTTCCGGGTGGCCCCGTCCACGGCGGCCTTCGGCGGATGGGGGCGTGGACATCTGCCGGCTTGTGGGTAGGATCGCCGCGTGTCCCTGCGGAAGTGTTGTCGCTGAGCTGACGACCTCGCGCGCCTGAGCGGCCCCCGGCCCCGGCAGCGCACCCGCATGACGCCCCCCTGAGGACCAGCTCGTGACGACGCTCACGCTCTCCCGCCCCCTGCACCACTCGGACGCGACCTCCCGCGTCACGTCCGCTCTCCCGCTGCCCGGCACGCTCCCGGTCGCCACTGGGGCGCCGGCGCCCGGCCACTCCGCGTTCGCGGTGGTGGGCGGGTACCCGGCGGGCCCGGATGGCCGGGCACCGGTCGTCTTCCGCGGCGACACCGGGTCCGACGCCGCCCTGCTGCTCGCCGCCGCGCGGGCGGACGTGGTGCGGGTCGGTTTCTCCGCCGATGCCCCCGATCGGGCCGCGATGACCGCGCTCGTCGCGGAGGTCGAGGAGGAGGTCGCGGCGGTTGGCCGTCGCCGCGCCGACGTGACGGTGCTGCTGGACGTGGAGGTCGTGGTCGTCGCCGACGAGGCCGCCGCGCAGCGCAAGGCCCAGCAACTCGCGTGCCTCGACGCGATGGCGGGCGTCGCGTGGCCGGTCGCCGCCACCCGTGTGGTGGCGACGGCCGACCAGGCGCCAGCGGTCGCCGCCCGGCTGGCGCAGGAGGTCGGCGCGGACGGCGCCTACGTCATCCCGCTGGCGGGCTCCGCCGATCTGCTGGCGGCCGTCAGCCGAGTTGGCTGAGGGCCTGTGACAGGTCGTCGATGAGGTCCAGCGGGTCCTCGAGCCCGACGGACAGCCGCACCGTGGACTCCGCGATGCCGACCTTGGCGCGGCCGGCGGGGCCGAGCTTGCGGTGCGTCGTCGTGGCGGGGTGCGTGACCAGGGACTTCGCGTCGCCGAGGTTGTTGGAGATGTCGACGATGCGCAACGCGTCGAGCACCCCGAAGGTGAGCTTCTTGGCGATGTCGGGCGTGGCGCCCTCCGGCACGGCGAGGTCCAGGGTGACGACGGTGCCGCCGCCCGTCTGCTGCTGGAGCGCGAGGTCATGCTGCGGGTGGGACGGCAGGAACGGGTAGCGCACCTGAGCGATGGCGGGCTGCTGCTCGAGCCAGGTGGCCACCTGCAGCGCGGAGGCGGCCTGGTGGCGTACCCGCAGCGACATGGTCTCCAGGCCCTTGAGCAGCACCCACGCGTTGAACGGGCTGAGTGACGGCCCGGTGTTGCGGATCAGGGTCTGCACCGGCCCGTGGATGTAGTCCTCCGTGCCGAGGATCGCCCCGCCCAGCACGCGGCCCTGCCCGTCGATGTGCTTCGTGGCGGAGTACACGACCACGTCGGCGCCCAGGTCGAGGGGCCGCGAGAACACCGGAGTGGCGAACACGTTGTCCACCACGACTGTCGCCCCGGCGGCGTGTGCCAGGCGCGAGACGGCGGCGATGTCGACGAGGTCCTGCATGGGGTTGGACGGCGTCTCGAAGAACACCACATCGGCGGGGGTGGACAGCGCGTCCTCCCACTGGGACAGCACGTGGCCGTCCACGTAGTCGGTGCGCACACCCCACCGCGCGAACAGGTCGTCGAAGATCGTCACGGTGTTGCCGAACAGTGCGCGCGCGGCGACGATCCGCGAGCCGGAGCTGACGAGCGCCGCCAGCGACGTGAACACGGCGGACATGCCCGACGCGGTGGCGTACGCGGCCTCGGCGCCGTCGATCAGGCGCAGCCGCTCCTCGAACGTGGAGACGGTGGGGTTGCCGTACCGGGAGTACAGGAACCGGTCCGAGTCCCCGGCGAAGGCTGCCTCCGCGTCGGCGGCCCGCTCGTAGACGTAGCCCTGCGTCAGGTACAGCGCCTCGGACGTCTCGTTGAACTGCGAGCGCACGAGCCCGCCGCGCACGGCGAGGGTGTCGGGTCGCAGGGTGTCGCGGGCGACAGTGCGGTCATCCCAGTCGGCGGGGCCGGGGACACGCCAGCCCTGGGGGGCGCTCACTGCTGCCGCCACGGCAGGCCAGCGGCGCGCCAGCCCTCGACGCCCCGGTGCCCGTGCTCGTCGACGCCACCCTCGAAGCCCTCGACGATGTTGTACGCCGGCCCGAAGCCGGCGTCGGTCGCGGCTGCTGCGGCGCCGCGGGAGCGCACCCCCGAACGGCACAGGAACACGACTGGGCGGCCGTCGCCGGGCTGGAGCCCTGTGCGGCCGAGCTCGTCGACGAAGTCGGGGTTGAGCTGGCCGGACGGGTAACGGGACCACTCGATGAAGGCCACGCCCCGGCCGAGTGTGCTCACGTCGGGCACGCCCACGAAGCGCCACTCGGCATCGGTGCGGACGTCCACCAGCACCGCGTGCTCGTCGGCGGCCAGCAGGTCCCAGGCCTCGCGGGGGGTCAGGTCGCCCGCGTACTGGTCGGCGCTCATACGAGCCTCGTCTCGGGCTGCTGCGGCTGCGGTAGCACCACGGCCTGCGCGACGATGACGCGCTCCCCGTCGAAGGTGGCGGCGGGCGAGCCGTGCAGCACGTACCCCTCGGCCAGTGCCGCGCTGACCCGCTCGCAGAACGTGCGGTCGTCGGGGCCGCTCAGCAGCCGGTAGCGGAGCCGCTCGGGCGCGTCCTGGGGCGCGCTCGGGGCGGGAACAGGTGTCGTCATGTCGCCTCCATCGGTCCTGGCGGTAGCACCCTCGACCGGCACCGGGGGAGGTGCGCGCGGGTTGCTGCGGCGTCATCGAGCCAGATCTCTCGGCCGCTCTGGATGGTCCTGCGACAGTACGCCCCACCGGCGGAAGATTCCAAGCACCGGACATCAGGCTCACCATGCGAGACGCGACGGGTTCCTGATGGCCGCCGCGAGCCCCGCCGTGCTTATCTTTGAACTCAAGGTCATGAGTGCCAGCGCACAGCCCCGGCTTGCTGGCCGGCAACCCTCCTCCGCGGTGGGGTGCCCCGGGTGACGACCAGGTCGTGCGCACGTCCGCGCACGGCAAGCGCGGGGGTTGGCTCGATCGCTCCCCCCACAGTTGTTGGAGGAGTGCCATGAAGTCCCTGACCACCGAGTCCGCCTCGTGTGTCGACGAGGCCGCGGCGTCTGAGCACCTCCCGCTGCTCCCCGTCGTCGGGGCCTCGACCCAGGTGCCGCTGATCGACGGGACCACGCGCACCTACGCGAACCTGGACTACGCCGCGAGCGCCCCGGCGTTGGAGGCGGTCGCCGCGCGCGTCACCGAGGTGCTGCCGCTGTACGCCTCCGTGCACCGGGGCGCCGGGTACCTGTCGCAGGTGTCGACGGCCCTGTACGAGGCGTCGCGGCAGGCGGTGGGCCGGTTCGTCGGGGCCCGCGAGGACGACGTCACGATCATCACGCGCAACACCACCGACTCCCTCAACCTGCTGGCGGGCGTCGTCCCGGCGGCCGCTGACGGCGCTCCCGGCCGGGTGCTCGTGCTCGACTCGGAGCACCACGCCAACCTGCTGCCGTGGGCGCATGGCGCCGGGCGCGAGGCGACGGTGCTGGCCATCGCCGCGACAGTCGCCGGCACGCTCGACGTGCTCGCCACGGAGCTCGCGGCCCGTCCGTACGCCCTGGTGGCGGTCACCGGCGCGTCGAACGTCACCGGTGAGGCGCTGCCCTTGGAGGACGTGGTGCGGATCTCGCACGCCGCCGGGGCCCGGGTGGCGGTGGACGGCGCCCAGCTCGTCCCGCACCGCCGGTTCTCCCTCGCGGACACCGGGGTCGACTACGTCGCGTTCTCCGGGCACAAGGCGTACGCGCCGTTCGGCGCCGGGGTGCTCGTCGGGCGGCGCGACTGGCTGGACAGTGGCACTCCGTACCTCGCAGGGGGAGGCGCGGTGCGCGACGTCCGGGCAGATCGCACGCTGTGGCAGCCGGCGCCTGCCCGGCACGAGGCAGGCTCGCCGAACGTCATCGGCGCCGTCGCCCTCGCGGAGGCGTGCGACGCGCTCGCCGCCCTGCCCGACGGCGCGCTCGCAGCCCACGAGGAGGTGCTGCGCCGGCGGCTCGTCGAGGGCCTCGACGCGCTCGACGGGGTGGACGTGGTGCGCATCTGGCCGGACTCCCAGGACCCGGTGGGCGTGGTGACCTTCACCGTCGCCGGACACGACCCTGGGCTGGTCGCCGCCTACCTGGCGGCCGAGTACGGCATCGGCGTCCGGGACGGGCGGTTCTGCGCGCACCCGCTGCTCTCGCGCCTCGGCGCGTCCTCGGGCGCCATCCGCGCGTCGGTGGGCGTCGGCACGCCGGGCGAGGCGGTGGACCGGCTCATCGCCGGGCTGGCTGCCTACCTCACGGCGGGGCCGCGCGGCCGCTACGAGGTGGTCGACGGCTGCTGGACGGTGGTGGACGACACCCGCCCGCTGCTGGCCGTGCACGGCCTCGACTCCCTGGCCGCCACCGCGGCGCAGGCCTGCGGGCCCGCGATCGACTGAGCGCGCCCCAGCCCGGCGGCTGGTAGCTCAGGTCAGCGGGGGAAGGTCGCCAGCAGGTAGCCCGCGTAGCCACCGGGGGTCCGGCCGACGGTCCGCCCAGACGTCACCACATCCGTCGCCTCGGAGGCGCGCACCACGACGCGCGGGTCGGCGCGCAGCCGCTCGACGAGGTCCACGTCCTCATGCTCGACGAGCGGGGCGAAACCGCCGGCCCTCAGGTAGGCGTCGGCCCGGACGCCCAGGTTGGCGCCGTGCACGTGGCCGTTGGGCCGCCCCGGGACCCGGGTGGCCTGCCATGCGGTGAGCTGCCGCTCGGAGAGGTCGCGCGGGTCGGGCCGGACGGTCCCCAGGATGAGGTCGGCGCCTGCGTCGGCCAACGTGTGCTGAGCGCGCAGCCAGTGGGCGGGGACCACTGTGTCCGCGTCGGTGCAGGCGATCCACACCGTGGCCGGATCGTCGTCATGGAGGGCTAGGCCGGCGCGGATCCCCGCGGCGCGCGCCGCCCCGACGGCCCGCTCCGTCACCTCGAGGACGTGCGCGTCGGAGGCCGCCGCCACCTGCGCGGAGCCGTCGTGGCAGTCGTCGAGCACCACGACCACATCGACGGGCAGGTCCACGTTGGCGCGCGCCACAGTGAGCGCCGCGAGGCACTCGGGCAGCAGCGCCTCCTCGTCATGCACCGGCACCGCGACCACCATCCGGCTGAGCGGTCGCCGCGGCCTCACGGCGCCAATCCCTCGCGCTGCGCCACCGAGGCGCCATCGGCGCTCCACACGTCCAGCGCCAGGTCCGCGTCGCGGTACGTCGACA
>JAEWEI010000233.1 GCA_023389545.1 Actinomycetes bacterium
CGGGGTCGAAGTCGACGTCCGCGAGGTTCGGCAGGATGTTCTGGGAGTTCGGTATCCGCGAGCGGTCCAGCTCCTGGGCGTAGTCGAGCCGGATCAGCCGGGCGGCCATCCAGTCCGTGAGCGTGACGAGGTCGTAGCCGATGTCCTGGCCGTTCGCGAGCTGCCCCTGCACCTTGCCGTAGAACGAGTCGTTGTCCTCGATGTCCTCGGCGTACTGCACGGTGATCCCGCTGGCCTCCTCGAACGCGTCGAGCGTCGGGTAGGCGGTTCCGCTCTCGTCCTGGTCGAGGTAGAGGGTCCAGTTCGCCCAACGCACCAGGTCCGCGTCCGACGAGCCCGCGGCGCCCCCGGAGGCGCTGGGCGTCGGGCCGGTGCCGCATGCGGCGAGGGCCGCCGCGCCGGCGGCGCCGAAAGCGCCCATCAGCAAGGAACGGCGTGACAGCCCCACCACCCGAGGGGCGCGTGCCGCGGCGACGAGCGAGCGGACGCGGGGGTCGGTGATCGGTGGTCGGCGGGCGGCTGTCATCGGACTCCTCTCGGGCCGGAGGGTCCGGGGACCGACCGGGGGGATGGTGGCAGGAACGCAGGCAGATCGTCGCAACGCGGCACTGGCGGATCGAGCGATTCGTCACGATCGTCCGGATCCAGGACGGCAATGTGGCATGCTCCCGCTGCCGAGGGCGGAACCCCCCACGATCTGGACAGGCCGGCCGTCCGCGGCCGTGGGCAGGGCATCAGCCCTCGATCGCCGACATGACGTGCTTGACGCGCGTGTAGTCCTCGAAGCCGTACACCGAGAGGTCCTTGCCGTACCCGGAGTGCTTGAAGCCGCCGTGCGGCATCTCCGCGACGAATGGGATGTGCGTGTTGACCCACACCACCCCGAAGTCCAGCGCGCGCGACATCCGCATCGCGGTGCTGTGGTCCCGGGTCCACACCGAGCTGGCGAGGCCGTAGCGGACCCCGTTCGCCAGCGCGACCGCCTCCGCCTCGTCCTCGAAGGACTGGACCGTGATGACGGGCCCGAAGACCTCGTCCTGCACCGCCTCGTCGTCCTGCCGGAGCCCGTCGACCACTGTGGCCTCGAGGAAGTAGCCCACCTCGCCGACCCGGCTCCCGCCCGCGAGCACCCGCGCGTGCGCCGGCAGCCGGTCGAGGAAGCCGAGCACCCGCTCGAGCTGCTGCTCGTTGTTGAGCGGCCCATAGTCGGCGTCCGGGTCGTGCGGCGGGCCGGTGCGCTGGGCACGCGCCTGCTCGGCGAGCGCCTGCGCGAACTCGTCCCGCACGGACGCGTGGACCAGCACGCGGGCCGCCGCTGTGCAGTCCTGGCCCGCGTTGTAGTAACCGGCCCCGGCGATCCCGGCGGCGGCCGCCTCCAGGTCGGCGTCCGCGAACACCACCGCCGGGGCCTTGCCGCCAAGCTCGAGGTGCACCCGCTTGAGGTCGGCGGCCGCCTCGCGGGCGACCTGCGACCCGGCGCGCACGGAGCCGGTGATCGCGACCAGGTCGGGGCGAGGATGCGCGACGAGCGCGCGGCCGGTGTCCCGGTCCCCGCACACGACGTTGAGCACCCCGGGGGGCAGCACGTCGGCGGCCAGCTCGGCGAGGAGCAACGTGGAGGCGGGAGTGGTGTCCGACGGCTTGAGCACCACCGTGTTCCCGGCGGCGAGCGCCGGCGCGATCTTCCACACGGCCATCATCAGCGGGTAGTTCCAGGGCGTGACCTGGCCGACCACGCCGATGGGCTCGCGCCGCACCCAGGAGGTGTGCCCGGCGAGGTACTCCCCCGCGCTGACGCCGTCGAGCATCCGGGCGGCCCCGGCGAAGAACCGGAGCTGGTCGGCGCACGGAGGCACCTCGTCGGTGGCGGTCAGGCGCAGCGGCTTGCCCGTGTTGCGGGACTCCACGGCGACGAGCTCGTCGGCGTGTGCCTCGACCGCGTCGGCGAGTCGGAGCAGCGCGAGCTGTCGCTCCGCGGGCGTGGTGCGACCCCAGCCGCCGAAGGCCTCGCTCGCGGCCGCGTAGGCGTCGTCGACGTCCTGGGGGCCGCTGACCGGGGCGTGCGCGTAGACCTGCCCGGTGGACGGGTCGACCAGGGGCGAGGTGCGCCCGTCGGCGGCGGGGCGACGCTGGCCGCCCACGAGGTTGAGCAACTCGGTCGGCGCGTCCGGCGAGGACGCGGAGGCGGCAGCGGGCGTCGGCAACGTGTCCACGGGCTCTCTCCTTCGCTGGGGCGGCTCGAGGCGCGGGCCGGCGGTCCGGCGCCGCGCACTCTTCCGCCGTGCGCGGCACGCTATCCCGAGCAGCGCCCCGAAGGGGAGGGATACGGCGGAACTCAATGTCAACATCGTGTTACGGCGCCGATATCCGACGCCTGAAGGTCGTTTCGCAACGGATTCACTTGCACTTGCCGCCGCGGCGCGCGACCATCCCCCTGTGAGCACTCGGACCAACCACGCCGCCCCGCCGGCCCTCGACGACCTGTCGAAGGCGATCATCGAACAGCTCCAGGAGGACGGCCGCAGGCCGTACGCGACCATCGGCAAGGCGGTCGGGCTGTCCGAGGCGGCAGTGCGGCAGCGCGTGCAGCGGCTGACGGACTCCGGCGTCATGCAGATCGTCGCCGTCACGGACCCGCTCCAGGTGGGCTTCTCGCGGCAGGCCATGATCGGCATCAAGACCGACGGCGACCTGGAGCACCTCGCCGACGCCCTGGCGGCGTTGCCCGAGGTCGACTACGTCGTCATCACCGCGGGCGGCTTCGACGTGCTCGCCGAGGTGGTGTGCGAGGACGACGAGCACCTGCTCGAGGTGCTCAACAGCAAGATCCGCACCATCGCGGGCGTGCGTGCCACCGAGACGTTCGTGTACCTGCGCCTGCGCAAGCAGCTCTACAACTGGGGAACCCGATGACCGACTCCACGACCCCGCGCGGCACGCTGCGCGCCGACGCCGCCCGCTCCCACCTGTGGGGGCACTTCACCCGCCAGAGCGCCTGGGACGGCGGCGTGCCGACCATCGTGCGCGGCGAGGGCCACCACATCTGGGACGACGCCGGGCGCCGGTACATCGACGGGCTGTCCGGGCTGTTCGTGGTCCAGGCGGGGCACGGCCGGGTCGAGCTCGCCGAGCGGGCCCGGCAGCAGGCCTCCGAGCTCGCCTTCTTCCCGCTGTGGTCCTACGCCCACCCGCAGGCCATCGACCTGGCCGAGCGGCTCGCCTCGCACGCGCCCGGCGACCTGAACCGGGTGTTCTTCACGACGAGCGGCTCCGAGGCCGTCGAGACCGCGTGGAAGCTCGCCAAGCAGTACTGGAAGCTGCAGGGCCGCCCAGGCAAGCACAAGGTGATCTCCCGGGCGGTGGCCTACCACGGCACCACGCACGGCGCCCTGTCCATCACCGGGCTGCCGACCCTCAAGGAGCCGTTCGAGCCCTTGGTCCCCGGCGCCCACAAGGCGCCGAACACCAACCAGTACCGGGCGCCCGAGGGCCTGCGCGACGACCCGAAGGCCTTCGGCCGGTGGGCCGCGGACCGGATCGCCGAGGCCATCGAGTTCGAGGGCCCGGACACCGTCGCCGCCGTGTTCCTCGAGCCCGTGCAGAACGCCGGCGGCTGCTTCCCGCCGCCGCCCGGGTACTTCGAGCGCGTGCGGGAGATCTGCGACCAGTACGACGTGCTGCTCGTCTCCGACGAGGTCATCTGCGCGTTCGGCCGCATCGGCGACATCTTCGCGTGCAACGAGCTGGGCTACGTGCCGGACATGATCACCTGCGCGAAGGGCATGACGTCCGGCTACTCCCCCATCGGCGCCCTCATCGCCTCGGACCG
>JAEWEI010000292.1 GCA_023389545.1 Actinomycetes bacterium
GGCGCATGGGCCGCACGGTGCTGCCCCAGTTCCACGCGGCGTTCTCCATCGGCGCGGTGCTGGGCTCGCTCATCGGCGCGCTCGCCTCGAGCCTGGCCGTCCCGCTGCTCGGCCAGTTCGCCGTCACGGCTGCGATCGGCGCCGTCTGGCGGCTCGCCTCGCTGCCCCATGCCGTGCTCGAGCCGTCGCCCGGGCGCCTCGTGGCCGAGCAGGTGCTGCCCAGCGCGGCCGACAAGCCCGCCCCGGCGGCGCCCAGGCGCGCCATCGGATCGGCTCTCGGCGCGTGGCGTGAGCCCCGGACCCTGCTCATCGGGGTCGTCATCATGGCCGCCGCGCTCTCCGAGGGGTCCGCCAACGACTGGCTGGCCCTGGCCGTGGTGGACGGCTTCGACCAGACCGAGGCCGTCGGCGCTGTCGTCTTCGGGCTCTTCGTCGGCGCGATGACAGCGGTGCGGCTGCTCGGCACCCGTCTCATCGACAGGGTCGGACGCGTGCATGTGCTGCGCGCGTCGGGCTGTGTGTCGCTCGGCGGGCTACTGCTGTTCGGCTTCGCGCCCACCCTGGAGACCGCCGCCATCGGGGTGGCCGCGTGGGGCTTCGGCGCGGCGCTGGCCGTGCCGCTGGGGATCGCCGCAGCGTCGGACGACCCGATGCTCGCCGCCGGCCGGGTCGCCGTGGTCTCCGCGTTCTCCTCGGTGGCGTCCATCGCCGCGCCGCCGCTGCTCGGCCTGGCCGCCGACTCCATGGGCGCCCGCCGCGCGCTGACGCTGATCGCGGTCGCGATGGTGGCGAGCATCGCGCTCTCCCGCCGCGTCGCGCCGCTCGAGCCGGACGCCACGCCCGCGCATGCCCACGGTCCAGGTCAGGCTCCGGCTAGCCTGCACGCGGACGCCGGAGGATCGCAGCCGATCCTCGGCGGCCCGGTGGCTGGCGGCGTCGACGGCGCGAGCCGCCCGGCGGATCCGCCCGCCGCGGCGCCCCGCGAGCCCGCAGCCGTGGGCTGACTCGAACGATCCTGACCCGGCGGCGCCGTGCGCCCGCATGACGATGGAGGACCTCGCACATGACCGCCAGACGGACGGCCGACCCCCGGCTCCGGGCCGCGTCCGCCGCAGTGTTCGCCGTCTTCGCGCTGAACGGGTTCAACTTCTCGAGCTGGGCGTCCCGACTGCCCGCCGTCCGTGACGCGCTCGGCCTGAGCCCCGAGCAGATGGGCGCCCTGCTGCTGGTGGGCGCCATCGGCTCACTCGTCGCGCTGCCGCTGTCGGGGATGGTGGTCACCCGCCTCGGCGCCCGCCGCACCGTGCTGGCCTTCGCGCTCGTCAATGCCGTCGGGCTGGCGCTCGCCGCCGTGGGCGTCGCCGCCGGCGTGGTGCTCGTGGTGGCGTCCGGCGCCGTCGTCTTCGGCGTGGGCACGGGGACCTGGGACGCGTCGATGAACCTCGAGGGCGCCGCGGTCGAGCAGAAGCTGGGCCACACCGTCATGCCGCGGTACCACGCCGGGTTCTCGATCGGCACGGCTGTCGGAGCCGCCGTCGCCGCCGCTGCCGCCTGGCTCGGGGTGCCGGTGGGCGTGCACATCCCGGTGGCCGTCCTGGCGTCGAGCATCGGTGTCGCGTTCGCCGTGCGCCGGTTCCTGCCCGAGCCGGAGGCCAGCACGGCGGCCGCAGCGCACCCGACGGGCTCGCCGCAGGGTGACGCCACGGGCGCCGATCCCGCGACCGCCGTCGAGGCGCCGAGCCGGGCGCGGCGCGCCTTCGGGAGCTGGCTCGAGCCGCGCACCCTGCTGATCGGCCTGGTGGTGCTCGCGGCGGCGCTCACGGAGGGCTCCGCGAACGACTGGGTCGCGCTGGCCGTCGTCGACGGGTTCGGCACGACGGACGCCATCGGGGCCTTGGCCTTCGGCATCTTCGTCACGGCCATGACGGCCATGCGGTTCTTCGGCACCACCCTGCTCGACAGGCACGGGCGGATCGTCACCCTGCGGCTGTGCGCCGTGCTCTCGCTCATCGGCCTCGGGATGTTCACGCTGGTCCCGGAGGGCCTGCTGTGGCTGGCCCTGATCGGCATCGTGCTGTGGGGCATGGGCGCGGCGCTCGGCTTCCCCGTCGGGATGAGCGCGGCCAGCGACGACCCTGCTCATGCGGCGGGCCGGGTGAGCGTCGTGGCCACCATCGGGTACTCCGCGTTCCTTGCGGGGCCGCCGCTGCTGGGGCTGCTGGCGGGGGCGGTCGGATACCGGCATGCGCTGCTCGCGATCGCGATCCCGGTGCTGGTGGGGCTGTTCGTGCTGCACGCCGTGCGCCCCCCTGCGCCGGACGAGCCCCCCACCGGCTCCGCCGGCGTCCCGGGATCCGCGAGCGACCGGGGCGCCTCGGGGAACTAGCCTGGTGAGGTGACGACCTCCACCCAGACCCCGACCCTCGCCCAACTCACCACGATGCGCGTCGGCGGACCGGTGGGCCGGTACGTCGAGGCCGCCGACGAGGCCGAGCTCATCTCCACGGTGCGCGAGGCCGATGCCGCCGGGGAGCCGGTGCTCGTGCTGGGCGGCGGGT
>JAEWEI010000294.1 GCA_023389545.1 Actinomycetes bacterium
GTCGGCGTAGATCAGCAGCGCGCCCATCCCGGCGAGCAGCACGAACACCCCGTAGGCGAGCGGCACCAGCCGCGCCGTGTCGAACGGGCCGGGCCGGGCACGCCCCCGCAGCCGGGCGATCTGGCGCCGGACGCCCTCCCACAGCGCGCCGACCACGTGACCGCCGTCCAACGGCAGCAACGGGATCAGGTTGAACGCGAACAGGGCGATGTTGAGCGACGCCAGCAGCGTCAGCATGCTGGCAACCCGCTCGGTGAGCCCATAGCCCTCGGCCTCGGCTGAGGCGATCTCGCCGGCGAACCGGCCCACGCCGACCACCGAGATGATGGTCGACTCGTCGCGCTCGGCCGAGCCGAACGCCGACTGGGCGACGTCGACGACCCGCGCCGGCAGGGTCACCACGACCCCCAGCGTCTGCGCCACCGCGTCGCCGACCACGCCGGGGACGGTGCTGATCGGCTGGGTCTGGAGCTCGGTGCCAGGGCTGATCCCCAGGAAGCCGACCTCGTGGGTGACCGGCTCGCCGTCGGCGGTGGTCTTCGCGACCCCGTTCTCATAGACCGGGCGCTCCGCGACGATCGGGGTCACGGTGGTGGCGACCTCGTCGCCGTCGCGCTCGACCACGACGGGCACCGGGGTGTCGCCCGTCTGCTGGATCAGCGAGGACAGCTGCTCCCAGCTCGTGACCTCCACCCCGTCGTAGGACACCACCCGGTCGCCGGGCTCGAGGCCCGCTGCGGCCCCCGGCGCCAGCTCGTCGGCGTCGGTGCACTCACGCGAAGCGTCGGAGCCCGCGGGGACGACGCACTGGCTGACTGCCGACAGCGTCGTGCTGCTGCCTGCCACGCCGAACCCGCTGATCACCACGGTGAGCAGCACGATCGCGATGAGCAAGTTCATGAACGGCCCGCCGAGCATGACGATGACCTTCTTGGGCGTCGACAGCCGGTAGAACGCCCGGTGGTCCTCGCCGGGCAGGATCTCCTCGGCGCTGGCCTCACGCGCCTGCGCGGCGATCTTGCCGAACACGGTCCGCTGGGGGGGATCGCCCACAGCCTGCGCCGTCGGGTACATCCCGACCAGGCGCACGTAGCCGCCCAGCGGGATCGCCTTGAGGCCGTACTCCGTCTCACCCTTGGTCCGCGACCAGAGCGTGGGGCCGAAGCCCACCATGTACTGGCTGACCCGCACGCCGAAGCGCTTCGCGGGGACCATGTGCCCGATCTCGTGCAGGCCGATGGAGACCAGCACCCCCACGACCAGCACGATCACGCCCAGCAGATACGCCATGTCACTCCAGTTCTCGGGGACCGGGGGCAGACGCTACCCGGAGGCCGTTGTTCGATCATCCCCCGCATGGCTGAGAACGCGCTGGGCGCGACTGGAGGTGCGGGGCAGCAGGTCAGCGACGCGCGAGCAGCTCGTGCGTGCGCGCCCGCGCCCACTCCTCGGCGCCGAGCACGTCCTCGAGCGTGAGGTCCCCCCGCGCGCCCTCATGGTCGTCCAGCACCCGCGCCACGGTGTCCACGATCTCCACGAACCCGAGCCGCCCGGCCAAGAACTCCGCGACGCACTCCTCGTTGGCGGCATTGAGCACCGCCGGATGGGTCGGTGATGCGGCGACGGCCTCGCGGGCCAGCCGCACGGCGCCGAACGCCTCCTCGTCGAGCGGCTCGAAGGTCCACGCCGTCGCCTGGGACCAGTCACACGGCGGCGCGACGTCGGGGACGCGGTGCGGCCACGACAGGCCGAGCGCGATCGGCAGCCGCATGTCGGGCGGCGAGGCCTGCGCGATGGTCGAGCCGTCCACGAACTCCACCATCGAGTGCACCACCGACTGCGGGTGCACCACCACGGTGATGTCCGCCACGGGCACGCCGAACAGCAGGTGCGCCTCGATGAGCTCCAGGCCCTTGTTCATCAGGGTCGCGGAGTTCACCGTCACCACGGGCCCCATCGACCACGTGGGGTGGGCCAGGGCCTGCTCGGGGGTGACCTTCTTCAGGTCGTCGCGGTCACGGCCCCGGAACGGCCCGCCCGACGCGGTCAGGATCAGCCGGCGCACCTCGGACCGCGAGCCCGACCGCAGCGCCTGCGCGATGGCGGAGTGCTCGGAGTCGACCGGGATGACCTGTCCGGGCCGCTGCTGGGCCGCGGCGACGAGCGGCCCGCCCACCACCAGCGACTCCTTGTTCGCCAGCGCGAGCGTGCTGCCCGACTCGAGCGCGGCGAGCGTGGGGCCCAGGCCCACCGAGCCGGTGATGCCGTTGAGGACCACGTCGGCGCCACGCGCCGCCAGCCGGGTCGCGGCGTCCGGGCCTGCGAGCACCTCCACGCCGAGCTGGCGCAGCCCGGCCTCGGCGCTGGCCCGGGTGAGCTCAGCGAGGAGCGGCCCGGCGGCGTCGGGGTCTGCCACCGCCACGGCCTGCACGCCCAGGTCGATGGCCTGGCGGGCGAGCGCCGCGGGGTCGGCGCCCCCGGCGCTCAGGCCGGTGACCCGGAACTTCTCGGGATTGCGGCGGATGACGTCGACGGCCTGGGTCCCGATGGACCCGGTCGAGCCGAGCAGGAGGACGGTGCGCTCACTCATGGGACCCATCATCCCGTGCTGTGGGGCCAGCTCCTGACGCGGGTCACTCCGCGCCGAGCAGGACCTCCACTGCGCGGGCGAAGAACGCGTCGACGGGGGCCTCGGCATAGGCGCGCCGGCCCCTGCGCCTGCCGAACGTCGCCGAGCGGATGTCCTGCGCTGTCAGCGGCGCGCCCTTGTCGAAATACGCGACCAGGCGCTCGCACAGGTCGTCCACGTCGTCGGCGTCGTATCCCTGCTGCCGCCCGGCAGGCGGGGCGAAACGCTCCCCGTCCGGGCGGGTGAGCCGCCCGTACAGCGTGCGCGCCTGGTCGGCGAGCATCTCCATCCAGGCCTGCTGGCCGCGCTCCGCGAGCACCTCCGCGCGCGAGCGGGCCACGAACGCCGCCTCGAGGCGGTCCAGCGCCGCGTCGACAGCCGACGTCACGTAGCCGCCGCGCACCATGTCGAAGGCCACGGACCGCACGTCCTTGCCGGTCAACGCGCCGGGCTGGCCCGCCTCGTACACCGAGCGGGCGTGGTCGAAGAACTCATCGACCTCATCCGGGTCGTAACCGCTGCGTAGCCGCGAGACCGTGCGGAACATGCCCTCACTCATCCCTGTTCCTCCGCTGCGAGCTGGCCGCAGGCGCCGTCGATGTCACTCCCCCGCGTGTCCCGGACAGTCGTGGGAATGCCGTGCGCGCGCAAGCGTGCCACGAACTCGCGTTCCACGGCGGGATCACTCGCAGTCCAGATCGACCCGGGAGTCGGGTTGAGCGGGATCGGGTTGCAGTGCACCCAGCCGCGGCCGCGGGCGTTGAGCTTCGTGCCCAGCATGTCCGCACGCCAGGCGTGGTCGTTCATGTCCTTGATCAGCGCGTACTCGATCGACACGCGCCGGCCGGTGACCTCGAAGTAGTGGTAGGCCGCGTCGAGGGTCTCGTCGACGCTGTACCGCGTGTTGATCGGGATGAGCGAGTCACGCAGCTCGTCGTCGGGGGCGTGCAGCGACACAGCGAGCGTCACCGGGATGCCCTCGTTCGTGAGCCGCGTGATCGCCGGCACCAGGCCCACAGTCGAGACGGTGATGTTGCGCGCCGACATGCCCAGCCCGTCGGGCGCGGGCGCCACGAGGGTCCGCACCGTCTCCATCACGGCCTTGTAGTTGGCCAGCGGCTCGCCCATGCCCATGAAGACCAGGTTCGACAGGCGCGTGGGCCCGCCGGGGATCTCGCCGTCGGCAAGGGAGCGGGCCGCGCGGCGCACCTGCTCGACGATCTCCGCGGTGGACAGGTTGCGGGTCAGGCCCATTTGGCCGGTGGCGCAGAACGGGCACGCCATGCCGCAGCCCGCCTGGCTTGAGACGCACAGCGTCGAGCGGTTCGGGTAGCGCATGAGCACCGACTCGACCTTCGCGCCGTCGAACATGTGCCACAGCGTCTTGACGGTGGTCCCGCCATCCGCCTTCATGGTGCGCACTGCGGTGAGCAGCTCGGGGAAGAGCTTCTCGACGAGCCGGTCCCGCGTCCCCTTCGGCAGGTCCGTCATCGCCTCGGGGTCGGACGTGAGGTGCGTGAAGTAGTGCGTCGCGAGCTGCTTGGCCCGGAACGGCTTCTCCCCCAGCTCCGTGACGGCGGCGACGCGCTGCTCCGGTGTGAGGTCCACGAAGTGGCGCGGCGGCTTGCCCCGGGGTCCCCGCGTGGTCGGCGGGTTCAGGTTCAGGGCGATGGGGTTCTTCTGCAGTTCGACGGGTGTCCCGCTCATGGGCACCCCCTTCCTCGCGATCGATGTGCGTCGGGCCCGTGAGGGCGCTCAGACGACAGGTTGGAGCACGTTCATGATGAGGTACACGACTGGGGCCGCCAGCAGCATCGAGTCCATGCGGTCCAGCAGCCCCCCGTGGCCGGGCAGCAGCGACCCCATGTCCTTGAGCTCGAGGTCGCGCTTGATCAGCGACTCCGACAGGTCGCCGAGCGTGGCCGTGACCACGGTCGCCACACCGAGGAACACGCCCACCACCGGATCGCCGTCGAACATCACGCGGAGCCCGACCACACCGACGACGCAGGCGAGCACCACGGAGCCGAGCAGGCCCTCCCAGGTCTTCTTCGGGCTGACCGACGGCGCCAGCGGGTGCCGTCCGATCAGCACGCCGACCGCGTAGCCCCCGGTGTCGCTCGCGACGCACAGCAGGATGAACAGCAGCGCGCGCTGGGAGCCGTCGGGCATCGCCAGCAGCAGCATCACGAATCCGGCGAGAAACGGCAGGTACGCGGCGGCGAAGATCCCCGCCGTCGCGTCGCGCAGCGCGGGCGCCCCGTTGCCGTCGAGCACCCGCCAGATCACCACGCCGCCAGCCGTCAGCATGAACGCGACGAAGAGCGCCTCCGGCCCGGCGGTGTAGGCCGAGACCATGATCCCGACGTCGCCCACGAGCAGCGGCAGCAGCGGCAGGTGGATGCCCCGCCGCGCGAAGGCCTGCGCGAGCTCCCACAAGCCCCCGCCGACGGCGAGCACCGCGAGGAGGAGGAAGCCCTCCTTGCGGACGAACAGCGACGCGCCGACCAGGGCGAGCAGCAGCAGCCCGACAACCGTCGCGACCGGGAGGTCGCGACCGGCGCGGGGTGTGCGCACGGCGGGCGGCATGGGGGGCGCGGCGGGGGTGCGGACGGCGTTCGGGGACATCAGACCTCGAGCAGCTCGGACTCCTTGGCGGCGAGCACGGTGTCGATGACCTCGACGTGCCGCTTCGTCAGCGACTCCAGCTCCTTCTCCGCGCGCGCGACCTCGTCCTCGCCGGCTTCGCCGTCCTTGACGATGCGGTCCAGCTCCTCCTTGGCGCGGCGGCGGATGTTGCGCACCGACACCCGGGCCTCCTCGGCCTTGGCCTTGGCGAGCTTCACGAAGTCCTTGCGGCGCTCCTCGGTGAGCGCGGGCAGGATCACGCGGATCGCGTTGCCGTCGTTGGAGGGGTTGACGCCCAGGTCGGAGTCGCGCAGCGCCTTCTCCACGGCCGACATCGACGACTTGTCGAACGGGGAGATGAGGATGGTGCGCGCCTCGGTCACGTTGAACGACGCGAGCTGCTGCAAAGGCGTTGGCGTCCCGTAGTAGTCCACGAAGATCTTCGAGAACATCGCCGCGTTGGCACGTCCCGTGCGGATCGTCGCGAAGTCCTCCTTGGCGACCTCGATCGCCTTGTCCATCTTCTCTTCGGCCTCGAGGAGGGTCTCGTCGATCACCGGTGCTCCTTCGTCTACGTCGTGGGCTGTGCGGGGGCGGGCTGCGGTCAGCTCGCGGTGACCAGCGTGCCGATCTTCTCACCCTGGAGGGCCCGGGTGACGTTGCCGCTCTCGCTCATGCCGAAGACGCGCATCTTCACGTCGTTGTCCCGGCACAGGCTGATCGCTGTCGCGTCCATGACCGCGAGGTCGTTGACGAGCGCGTCGGTGTAGGTCAAGTGGTCGAGCTTGACGGCGGTCGGGTCCGTCCGCGGGTCCGCGGAGTACACCCCGTCGACGCCGTTCTTGCCCATCAGCACCTCGTGGCAGTGCGTCTCGAGTGCGCGCTGCACCGAGACGGTGTCCGTGGAGAAGTACGGCATGCCGGCGCCCGCGCCGAAGATGACGACGCGGCCCTTCTCCAGGTGGCGGATCGCGCGGAGGGGGATGTAGGGCTCGGCGACCTGCCCCATGGTGATCGCCGTCTGCACGCGCGTGCTGACGCCCGCCTGCTCGAGGAAGTCCTGCAGCGCCAGGCAGTTCATCACGGTGCCGAGCATGCCCATGTAGTCGGCGCGAGCCCGGTCGATGCCACGCTGCGACAACTCCGCGCCGCGGAAGAAGTTCCCGCCGCCCACGACGATCGCGACCTGCACCCCGCCTCGCACGGCCACGGCGATCTCCGCGGCGACGCGTTGCACCACGTCCGGCGCCAGTCCGATGCCGCCGCCCCCGAAGGTCTCCCCCGACAGCTTGAGCAGCACCCGGCGGGCCGGCTCGGCCGCTCCGTCGTGCGCTGCGGTCACGTCCTGCGCCACGGTTCCTCCAACTTGCCGGTGGTGATGGTCCAGATGTGCGGGTGGCCCCGGCCCCTGCGGGCCGGGGCCACCTGCGTCATGCGTGCGTGGCTCAGGCGCCCACGCGGAAGCGCACGAACTCCGTCACGGAGCCGCCAGCCTCGGTCAGCACCTGGCCGACCGTCTTCTTCGGGTCCTTCGCGAACGCCTGCTCGAGCAGGACGTTCTCCTTGAAGTACCCGTTGACACGGCCCTCGATGATCTTCGGCAGCGCGGCCTCGGGCTTGCCCTCGTTGCGCGCGGTCTCCTCGGCGATGTGGCGCTCCGAGGCGA
>JAEWEI010000305.1 GCA_023389545.1 Actinomycetes bacterium
GGCACCACCACATGCGGGTGACCGGCGGCCACGGCCGCGGCGACGGCTGGCAGCACGCCCCGCACGGGTCGCAGGCGCCCGTCGAGCCCGAGCTCGCCCAGGTGGACCACTCCGCGCACGGCGGCCGCGTCGAGCAGTCCGGCGCCCGCGAGCGTGGCGACGGCGATGGCGAGGTCGAAGCCGGAGCCTGACTTGGGCAGCGTGGCGGGCGTCAGATTTACGGTGATCCGGCGGTTCGGCCAGACGAGCCCGCTTGAGGCCACCGCGGCGCGCACGCGGTCCCTCGCCTCGCCGAGCGCGGCGTCGGGCAGGCCGACGAGGCTGAACGCGGGCAACGACGGCGCGAGGTGCGCCTCCACCTCGACGACGTGGCCGCTGAGCCCGACGAGCGCGACGGCGAGGGTGCGCCCGAGCGCCATCAGACCACCCCCACGAGGTGCTCGAGCTGGGCCGGCCCGCTCCCGGTGAGCCGAATGGCGATGACGTCGACGCGCACCGAGGCTGGCCGGACGTCGTGTGCGTGCAGCCACTCGGCGGTCAAGCGGCGGATCCGTGCGAGCTTCCTCGCGGTGACCGCCTCCGCCGGGTGCCCGAAGGCCGTGCTGCGTCGCGTCTTGACCTCGACGGCCACCAGCTCGGGGCCGTCGAGCGCCACGAGGTCGAGCTCGCCCCGCGTCCCCCGCCAGTTGCGATCGAGGATCGTCCAGCCCGCCTCGAGCAGGAACCTCGTCGCGGCGTCCTCGCCATGCCTGCCCACCGCATCCGTCGCGCGCATGTGACCACCTCCGGCGCTGACTCTCCCGGGCGGGTTCCCAGCGGGCGTCGTCGAGCGCACGGCGCGGTGGGCCCGGGCGGCGCGGCCAGGCCTGTGGGTGGACAGACGCGCCCTGCCGCCCGGGCCCTTGCCAGGTCGCCGTGCCGCGGGTTCGCCACTTTGATAAGTTGCACAAATCCGGACAAATCGCTCAAGGGGGAGTTATGACTGGACAGGTGAGACGTCGATCTCACGATTCTCTGCGCAAGGCCGCGGTCGGCCTCACCGCCGCCGCCGTCACCGTGCTGGTCACGCTGGGGACCAGTCCGCTCGCACGGGCCACCGAGGCGCCCGAGGTCAATGCCAGCTCCTCGGACGCGGGCGCCGCAGGCGCGACAGACGATCTCACGTCCGCCGACGCGACAGCGGCTGACGGGACGGCAGTCGACAGCGCGGACCCCACTGGTCCCGCAAGCGACGAGCCGGGAGGGCGCACTGACCCCGGATCGGCCAGCACGCCCGATCCCGCACAGGAAGCCCGCCCCCCGGCGCCCGCGCACACCTCGACGCCGGAGCCAAGCCACACCGCCAAGCCCACTCACACCCCCAAGCCGACCCACACCGCCAAGCCCACACACACCCCCAAGCCGACGCACAGCCCGACCTCCACCCCTCCCCCGCCACAGCCGGCGACGCTTGAGGTGGCCAAGGAGTGGGTGGTCAACGGCGCCGCGGCCGTGCCCGATGGGGAGCAGCTCGACGGCCTCGAGGCCGCACTGCTCCTCGACGGCGAGACCGCGCCATGGGGCACAGCCCAGGAGGGCTACGCCCGGGGCGACACCGTGACGATCTCCGAGACCACCCGCGTGGTCGGCCTCGAGCTCTGCGAGATCACCGGGACCAGCATCCGCGGCGGGACGTTGCACGGTTCGACGCCCCTGGCCGACGGAGTGGACGTCACACTCGCGAAGGGGGCGAACGTGCTCACGGTGACGAACGAGGTCGAGTGCACGTCACGCCTGCAGCTCGTCAAGGCCGTGAACGATGACTCGGACGTCAACGGCTGGACGCTGAGCGCTCGGGGCGGTGACAACGCCATGGCCTTCCCGGGCGGCACATCGGGCGTCGAGGCCGAGGTCACGCCGGAGGAGCGCTACCTGCTCGCCGAGGGCGGCGGCGACCCGCGCTACGTCCCCTTCGTCCACGAGGACGCGGCTGAGGGCACCACCGCGAGTTGGACGTGTCAGCGCCTGGACGCCGAGGGCAACACCATCCCGGGCTACTCCGACGGACGGGACGGCCTGGTCACGGTGCACACGGGGCATCGCGTCCAGTGCGCAGCGCTGAATCAAGCCGCCACGTTGCGCCTGGTCAAGACCGTCGACAACGGTGGCGGCGGCATCCAGCAGCCAGACCACTGGACGCTGCACACCGAGCCCGTCGACGCAGTGGACGGGATCGACACGGTGTCGACGCCGGGCTCTGCCGCGGGCTTCGCCGTCACGGTCCGCCCTGAGACCGACTACTACATCTGGGAGACCGCGCCGCCCACGCTCGGGTACGACCTCATCGGCCCGACGTGCTCGAGCGCGAACGGCCCCGTGGCTGTGCGACCCGCCGCCAACGGCCGGTTCATCGTCAGCGTCCCCGTGGACACAGTCGTGTCTTGCACGTTCCTCAACGACGACGGGCCCGCCGTCTGGCGAACCGCCAAGACGAGCAACCCGCCCTCAGGCACTGAGGTCGCGCGCGGTGACGTCATCACCTACACCGTCACCGCCAGCTATGTCAGCGGCGTGGAGGCGCGCAACATCGTCGTGACCGACGACCTGTCCGGGCTGCTCCCACACGCCACGATCGTCTCGGGCCCCAGCGTCACGGCCGGCGAGGTCGTGCTCGACGGCTCGACGCTGCGGTGGACACTGCCGACGTTGACCAGCACTGAGACGCTGACGTTCTCCGTTCGCGTCACGGCCGCCGGCTCCGTGTCGATCGTCAACGCGATCGTCACGTCGACGGAGGGCCCGTGCGACCCGTGCCGCACGGTGCACACCACCCGGGTGGCGGCGCCCGTCGCCGCGGACCCCGCTGACCCTCGGCCAGCCCGGTTGGCGACGACCGGCGCGTCGAGCCAGCCGCTGGTCGCCCTCGGCCTTGGCGTGCTGACGCTGGGCGCAACTCTCCTGGAGGTGCGACGACGCCGATTCCACAGGTCCTGACGTGCGCTCGGGGTCAGCGCCCGAAGCCCGCCCCGGTGGAGAGGTCGAGGTCCGCCTTCGCGAGCTCCTCGACGTTGACGTCCTTGAACGTCACCACGCGCACCGACTTCACGAACCGCGCGGAGCGGTACACGTCCCACACCCACGCGTCGGCCAGGGACAACTCGAAGTACACCTCG
>JAEWEI010000318.1 GCA_023389545.1 Actinomycetes bacterium
GAGGTACCGCACCAGGCCGGTGACGGCGATCCCGCCAATGGCCAGCATGTACAGGTACACGGGGACGGCGAACGCCCGCCCCGACTCCTTGACGCCGCGCAGGTTCGCGATGGCCAGCAGCGTCACCAGGCCCACCGCGAACGTCGCCTCGTGGCCGCGCAGCTCGGGCAGCGCCGACGCTGCGTACTGCGCGCCGGCGGAGATCGACACCGCGACCGTGAGCACGTAGTCGACGAGCAGGGCGCTGGCGACCGTCAGGCCCGCGCGGGGCCCCAGGTTCACGGTGGCGACCTCGTAGTCCCCGCCGCCCGACGGGTACGCGTGCACGTTCTGCCGGTAGGACGCGATGACGGTCAGCAAGACCACCACGACGGCCACGCCCACCCACGGTGAGATGACAGTGGCGGCCAGGCCCGCCGCGGCGAGCGTCAGCAGCACCTCGTCGGGCGCGTAGGCGACGGAGGAGAGGGCGTCCGAGGCGAAGACCGGCAGTGCGATGCGCTTCGGGAGGAGGGTATGGCCGAGCCGGTCGCTGCGGACGGGTCGTCCGAGCACCAGGCGTTTGGCGGCATCCGCGATGTCCGACACGGGAGCCCATGCTAGGCCTGTCGGCATCTCCCCGTGCACCGTCCCCGCGCCACTCGCCGCGTCGGATCCGGTGCCGCGGACTGCGGCGCCCGCGTCGCCGGGGGTATACCGTGGCCGGTTGTGCACTTCGTGATCATGGGCTGCGGCCGGGTCGGCGCGACCCTCGCCCAGTCGCTCGAGAACCACGGCCACTCCGTCGCCGTCATCGACCAGAATCCCGACGCCTTCCGGCGCCTCGACGCGGACTTCGGCGGCAAGAAGGTCACGGGGCTCGGCTTCGACCGGGACACGCTCGTCCAGGCGGGCATCGACGACGCGTACGGCTTCGCCGCGGTGTCGGACGGCGACAACTCGAACATCCTCGCCGCGCGTGTGGTGCGCGAGACGTACGGCGTCGGCACCGTCGTGGCCCGCATCTACGACCCGCACCGCGCCGAGATCTACCAGCGCCTGGGCATCCCCACGGTGGCGACGGTGCGGTGGACGTCCGACCAGGTGCTGCGCCGCCTGCTGCCCATGGGCGCCACGAGCGAGTACCACGACGCGTCCGGCCAGATCGTGCTCGCCGAGGTGGATGTGCACCCGGGCTGGGTGGGCCTGCCCGTCCGAAGCCTGGAGCAGCTCAGCGGGGCGCGCGTGGCTTACCTGACCCGCTACGGCGACGGGATGCTTCCCACCGACGACAGCGTGCTCCAGGAGGACGACACGGTGCACGTGCTCGCACGCGCCGAGGACCTCGCCGACGTGGAGCGCACGCTCACCACCGCCCCCCAGGAGACAGCATGAGGGTCGTCATCGCCGGAGCCGGCTCGGTGGGCCGCTCGATCGCGCGCGAGCTCCTGGGGCACGGGCACGAGGTCACCCTCGTCGACCGCCAGCCCTCCGCGATGCGGGTCGCGCAGGTCTCCGAGGCGGACTGGCTGCTCGCCGACGCGTGCGAGCTGTCCACGCTGACCGAGGCGAAGGTCGACGAGTGCGATGTCGTGGTCGCCGCAACCGGCGACGACAAGGCCAACCTGGTCATCTCGCTGCTCGCCAAGACGGAGTACGGGGTGCCGCGCACCGTCGCGCGCGTGAACAACCCGAAGAACGAGTGGATGTTCGACGAGGCGTGGGGCGTGGACGTGGCCGTCTCGACGCCGCGCATCATGACGGCGATGGTCGAGGAGGCCGTGGCCGTCGGCGACCTGGTCCGCATCTTCACGTTCCACCAGTCGGGCGCCGGCATCCTCGGGCTGACGCTGCCCGCCGACTCCCCGCTGGTCGGCAGCCGCGTCGGTCAGGTCGTGTGGCCCACCGACATCGTGCTGGCGTGCATCGTGCGCGACGACCGGCCCATCACCCCAAGCCCGGACGACACCATCGAGGGGCGCGACGAGCTGCTGTTCGTCACAAGCCGGGACGCGGACGAGCAGGCGTTGGAGCGGATCCTGAACCGCGGACCAGAAGCCAGCTGAACCACAGCACGAGCGCGGTCAGCGGCACGCCCATCGCGAGCTTCGCGGTGCCCAGCCACGCCACCTGCCCGGCGAGGTACAGCGGGACCTGCACCGCGAGCCGGGCCGCGAACATGCCGGCCCAGGCCCAGGTCGCCCACGTGTACCGGCGGCGCAGGGCGCGGTCGGAGCGCCAGGCCCCGACCTTGGACCACGCGCCACCGCCCAGCGGCCCGTCGGAGCTCAGCAGGCCCACCACCACGCCGACCACGGGCCAGCCCGCGACCACCGACCCGAGGAACCCGACGAGGTACGCGACGTTGGTCAGGATCCCGACCAGGAAGTAGTCCTCGGCCTGGCCGGACCGCCACGCCCAGACCACGCCGATGGCGACGCCGAGCAGCCCCGAGAACGCCTGGGTGGCGGGGGTGCGCTGCACCAGCCGGGCTAGCACCGCGACGACGGCGGCGCCGCCCGCGGCCACCAGCGCCGGGGTGAGCTGCTGCCCCGACACGAGGTAGACCACGACGAACAGCAGGCCGGGCGCCACGGACTCGATGAGGCCGCGCACCCCTCCGACCGCCTCCGACAGCGAGAACTGGTCGGCGGTGATCACCCGCATGCCGCGGGCGCCGCCCTCCTCGGGCTGCGTCAGGTCGTCGAGCGCGGCGACCTCGTCAGCCGGATCGCGGGCGTCACTCACCGGACCGGGGCCGCAGCTCGTAGCGGGGGTTGTAGATCGTCGGGCGGCCCTCGAGCGAGCACACCAAGCCCTCGGCCCGCAGTCGGCGCCCGGGCTCCACGCCCCCGATGGACCGCCGGCCCAGCCAGACCAGGTCCACGGTGCCGCTCCCGTCGTACAGCTCGGCCTCCAGGGCGGGCACGCCCTCGCGGGGCCGGAGCGTCACGGAGCGCAGCACCCCGGAGACGCTGGCGCGGCGCCGGTCGGACACCGACGCCACCGGGACGCACCCGGTGGAGCGCAGCGCGTGCTCGCGCTCCTCATCCGCCTCGACCTGCTCCTGCGAGGCGACAGCCTTGTGCAGGGCATCGCGAAGGCTCATCGGATCTCCGTGATCTCGGGCCCGCGCTTCGGTGGCTCGAACTTCGGCGCCTCCGGCGCAGGGACCACGTTCTGGTCCTGGCCGGGCAGGCGCAGCGCGAGCAGGTCGCGCGGGGGCCGCGCCTCGTCGCCGCGAACGACGACGATGTCGGCGAACACCTGCTCGAGCGTCTGTGCCGCCGCGGGGTCGACGGCGGCCTTGCCGGTCAGCACCCCGCGCAGGAACCAGCGCGGCCCGTCCCAGCCGATGAACCGGGCCGGGCGGTGCCCGGTGCGGCCCTCGGCGGTGCGGACGGGCAGCCGGGCCAGCAGCTCGCGGCCGAACGGCCCGGGCAGGTCGTCGGCCGAGCCGCCCTGCTTCGTCACGGACTCGGCGATCTCCTCGCGGATCTCATCCCAGATGCCCTCGGTGCGGGGCGCGGCGAATGCCTGCACCTGCAGCGAGGAGCCGTCCAGGTTGACCTGCGCGGCCGAGACCACTGACGTCGACTTGTCGATCTCCATCCGCAGCTCCATGCCGGGCACGCCGGGCAGCAGGATCGCGCCCAGGTCCACGCGCGAACCCGCCTCAGGCGCCTCGGCGGCATCCCACGGGCCACGCCCGCGCTCGGCCGGGCTCGCGTCGTCCACCTCGCCCGAGGCGTCCGGGGCCGTTGTCGCGTCGTCCGCCACCGCAGCCTCGGTGTCGCTCGAACGTGCGTCACGCCGGAAAAGGCCCACCGGAACTTCCCTTCTCACCGGAGGCCACCAGAGGCCTCCACCTCGACACTAATCCGCTCACGGCCCCCGACCTAGCGTCGGGCGCACGGCATGTCACACGGAGGGGGCAGCCGCCGCGAGCCATCCACCGCTCGACCCGAACCCGCCCGCGCCACGGTCGGAGCCGGGCAGCCGCTCGACCTCCACGAAGCGCGCCCGCTCGACGCGCTGGATCACGAGCTGCGCGATGCGGTCCCCGCGGCGCAGTTCGATGGGCTCGCTCACGTCCGTGTTCAGCAGCGTCACGGCGATCTCGCCGCGGTACCCGGCGTCCACTGTCCCGGGGGCGTTGACGATCGTCAGACCGTGCCTGGCGGCCAGGCCCGAGCGCGGGTGCACGAACGCCGCATACCCGTCGGGCAGCGCGATCGCGACGCCGGTGGGGACCGTGGCGCGGCCCTGCGGGGGGATCGTCACGTCCTCGCGGGCCACGAGGTCGGCGCCCGCGTCTCCCGGGTGCGCGTACGCAGGCGCCGGGAGCGAGTCGTCGAGCCGGAGGAGGAGGACCTCGAGGGTGGTGTCAGCCGTCACGGTGGCAGACCCTACCGCTCCATGCTCAGACCGGGACGCCGCGCCGCGTGGGGATGGGATGCTGGTCGCATGCACGACGACGTCTCCCGCCCTGTCCGCAGCGCCTACTCCGAGCGAGTGCTCCCCGGGCCCCTCGGCTGGTTCCTCACCGTGGCTGCCGGGAGCGTGATGGCAGCCGTCTTCTATCCGGTGAGCACGGCCCTCGCCCTGGCGGCGGGCGTGGTGACGTTCGCCGCCGCGGTGGTGTTCGCCCTGCGGACCTCTCCCCTGGTGCTCGTCGCGGACGACGAGTTGCGGGTGGGCGATGCGCACATCCCCCTCGCGCTCCTCGCCTCGCCGCGGGCGCTCGACCGGGAGCAGACGCGCCACGAGACGGGGCCGGGATTCGACCCGCGCGCGCATGTGGTGCTGCGGGCCTGGGCGGGGACGGCCGTGCGCGTCGAGGTCGCCGACCCCGCGGACCCGACGCCCTACTGGCTCGTCTCGACGCGCAGGCCCGCTGCGCTCGCGGCGGCGATCGCCGCGGGCGGCCGCTGACGGCTCGCGCCGACGGGTCCAGACATGAACGAAGGCCGGCGGGCCGGGGTCGAGCCCCGGCCGGCCGGCCTTCGCTTGGGCCTGTCAGGCGCCGTGGTGAGCGGTCGTCAGGCGGCGCACTCGGAGCAGACGGGCTGGCCGTTCTTCTCGAACGCCAGCTGGCTGCGGTGGTGCACGAGGAAGCAGCGCGTGCACGTGAACTCGTCCGCCTGCCGCGGGAGCACGCGCACCGAGAGCTCTTCTGAGGAGAGGTCGGCGCCCGGGAGCTCGAAACCTTCCGCAGCCTCGGTCTCGTCCTCATCCACCACGCCCGAGTTCTTGTCGGAGCGCCGGGCCTGGAGCTCCTGCAGCGAGTCTTCGCTGAGGTCCTCCTCGGTCTTGCGCGGGGCGTCGTAGTCGGTTGCCATGAGCTGGGTCACACTCCGTGTCGTCGGCGGAACTTCCTATGCGGGCTCAATGCGTCAGCCTCGACGTTTGTTCCCGTAGCGCTGCGGATTCTGCACTATTTCTCTGGGCCGTGCACACACGGACAAATGACCAACTTGGGACAGTTGGTGGAAGACGCTTTCATTCGTCACTCGCGGCGCCCAGCCGTTCCAGGATCTCCACGAGCCGCGCCACCGTCCCCGCTGGTCCGGCCACTGTCATCTCGGCATCCGCCTTTCGCCCGTCCAAGCCGGTCAGCACAGCCCCTGCCTCCTGCGCGACCAGCCCGCCCGCAGCCAGGTCCCACGGGTTGAGACCCCGCTCGTAGTACAGGTCCAGACCACCGGAGGCGATCGAGCAGAGGTCCAACGCCGCCGACCCGATGCGACGAATATCACGCACCTGGGGAAGTACTTCTGCGACGATACGCGCCTGCGCGCGACGCCGCTGGGCGACGTATCCGAATCCCGTGCCGACCAACGACGTCGCCAGATCCGGCGCCGCATTGATCTGCAGCAGCCGCCCGTCGAGGCGCGCCCCCAGCCCCTTGCCCGCGGTGTAGGTGCGCCCATCGGCCACCGAGTGCACGCAGCCCGCCACCGCCGTCCACGCCTGCGGGTCCGGCTCCCCCGCGACCACCGCCACCGAGATCGCGTAGGCGGGGATGCCGTAGAGGTAGTTCACGGTCCCGTCGATCGGGTCCAGGACCCAGGTGAGCCCGCTCGTCCCCGGGACGTACCCCTCCTCCTCGCCCAACACGCCGTCGTGCGACCGGTGCTCGGCGAGCATCTCGCGCAGCAGCGCCTCCGACGCCAGGTCCATCGCGGTGACGACGTCGATCGGGCTGGACTTCGTGGCAGCGACGTCCACGCGATCGGGCCGGCCGTCGTGGACCAGCCGCCCGGCCGCCCGCGCCAGCGTCTCCGCGAAGGCGGTGAGCTCACGCACGAGGGCGGCATCGGGCTGGGCGGGGTCGGGCAGGGGCTCCGGTGTCGTGTTCACCCGCCCATCGTGCCCGACGCCCCGGCGGACCGGGCCACGCGCACGCTCAGCCCGCCCTGCGGAACCCCTCCCAGGGGCCGGGCGCGCTCAGGTGGAAGCGCATCGCCAGCAGCCGCAGCACGAAGACCACCGCCACCACCAGCGCCGACGTCGCGCTCGTGAGCAGTCCCGACTCCCACAGGGCGGCCGTCGAGGCGGCGCCCACCAGCGCAGGGACGGCATAGAGCTCGCGGTGGTGCAGCACCGCCGGGACCTCCGCGGTGAGCAGGTCGCGCAACACCCCGCCCCCGACGCCAGTAATGGTCCCCACGAAGACCGCCGCCACCAGCCCGGAGTCGAACGGCAGCCCCTTGAGCGTCCCCACGACGGCGAACAGCGCCAGCGCGCCCGCGTCGAGCACAGCGATCGTGCGCCGTGCCCGGACGAGGCGCGGATGGAAGAAGTACATCGCCACGCCGCCCGCGAGTGCCGTCGCGATGAACAGCCAGTCCGCGATCGCGACCGGCGGGATGGCGCCGATGAGGACATCGCGCATCAAGCCGCCGCCGAGGCCCGCCGCCCACGCGAGCACCAGCACGCCGAAGAGGTCGAATCTCTTGCGCACGGCGGCGAGGCCGCCGGAGAGGGCGCCCACGAAGATCCCGATGAGCTCCATCACGGGCTCGAAGGGCAACGCGGGCAGCATGCGACGATCATCGCAGGGCGCGGCGTGTCCGCCGCGCGGCGCACCGGGCCGCTTACCGCCGATCGGGCGACATCGGTGGGAGGCTCTTCGGTGAGCTACAGGGAGGTCTTATGGGTGAGCTCGAGCTGGTGGGCCTGCACGACGATGGCGAGCACCTGGTGCTCGCCGCGTCCGACGGGCAGCGCTTCCGCCTGCGCATCGACGAGCCGTTGCGCGCCGCCGTGCGCCGTGACCGGCCGCAGCTCGAGCAGCTGCGCTCGGCCCAGGCCGGCGCCCTGAGCCCGCGCGAGATCCAAACCGCCATCCGGGCCGGGCGCACGGCCCAGGAGGTGGCGGACGACGCCGGCCTCCACGTCGAGCACGTGCGGCGCTACGAGGGCCCCGTCCTGGCCGAGCGCGCGTTCATCGCCGACCAGGCCCGGGCCACCCGGGTCGGGCGTGACGCTGGCGCGCCCGAGCTCGGTGACCTCGTCACCGACCGGCTCGCCGCACGCGGCGTGGCGCTGGCCACCCTGGCCTGGGACGCGCACCGCGACCAGGCCGGGCCATGGGTCGTCGTCGCGCGGTTCACCGTGGGCGACAGCCCGCGCGAGGCCAGGTGGACGTTCGACCCGGCCAAGCGGGTGGTCCTCGCGGACGAGGACGAGGCGCGCTGGCTCTCCGAGACGGAGATCGCCGACGAGCCCATCGCGCGGCGGCACCTGGCGGCGGTGCGCGACGTGGTGTTCGACGTCGAGGCCGACGGCACGCTGCGCCCGGCCTCGGGCGCCGTGGTCCCCGAGCCGGAGCCCGAGGACAAGACCGCCGCTCTGCTCGACGACCTCAGCTCCCGTCGCGGGGTGCGCCAGCAGCTCGACCTCGACGATGACGACGACGAGGAGTGGGAGGGCTTCGGCCCGGCGCACGCCTTCGACTTCGAGTCGAGTGTGCCCGGCGCGCACCCGGTGGACGCCGACCCCGCCCACGAGGCGAAGGTGCTGGTCCCTGTTCCCGTCCCCGCCGGTGACGTGCCAGCGCTGCCCCCGCTGACCACGGGCAGTTCGGTGGGTGGCTCGCTGGGCGGCTCGGTGGGCGGCTCGGTGGGCGGGACGCCCGCCGAGCGCGAGGCCCACCCCGCAGGCGGCCGTCGACCCGCCGCTGAGGCCGCTCCGGCGGCGCCCGCGCATGACGAGGCTCCGGCTCCCGAGCGGCCGAAGGCGCGCAAGGGCCGCGCAAAGGTGCCGAGCTGGGACGAGATCGTCTTCGGGGCCAAGCCGGAGTAGCCGGCGGCCCGATCGGGTGGGCAGGCGCGGGGTGCTGCGGGCGCCCCCCGCGCGCCGGTCAGCCTGCTGAGGGCTCCGGCGCCTCCGCCAGCATGCCCAGCGTCTGCGGCGAGGGCGCCGCGGCCCGGGCCGTGCGCGCCGTCTGCCTGCGCACATGGTGGCGCCGGCACAGCACCTCGTAGCCGATCTCGTCGTCCTCAGGCGCCGGGTCGACGTCGCCGACCACGACCTGCTCGCCCTCGACCACCATCACCCCGCCCACCGTCCTGGCGTTGTGAGTGGCCCGGGCGCCGCACCAGCACAGCGCCTGCACCTGCAGCACCTCGACCCGGTCCGCCAGCGCCAGGAGCCGGGCCGATCCGGGGAACAGGCGGGTGCGGAAGTCGGTGGTGATGCCGAAGGCGAACACGTCGGCCCCGAGGTCGTCCACCACCCGCGCCAGCTGGTCGACCTGCTCGGCCGTGTAGAACTGGGCCTCGTCGCAGATGAGGTAGTCCACCGCCCGGCCACGGGTGCGCCGCTCGACGACCTCCGCCCAGAAGTCGGTGGAGGGGACCACCTCCTGCGCCGGGACGCTGAGGCCCAGACGCGAGGACAGTCGGGCCTCCCCGGAGCGGTCGCGCGAGGTGAACAGCAGGCCGTCGCGCCCACGCGCGGCGTGGTTGTGGTGCATCTGCAGCGCGAGCGTCGACTTGCCGCAGTCCATCGTGCCGGAGAAGAAGGCCAGCTCAGCCATGCGGGTGGTCCTCCGGTGGTCAGGCGTGGACGGTGAGGAACGGCACGGACATCTCGGTGGGGGTGAGCGAGCCGTGCACCCCCACCAGGTCCATCGACCCCTGGCTCTGCGTGCGCGAGTCCACGACGGTGGCGCGCCCTCGCATCGCCACGACGACGTCACCGATGAGCGGCCGCACGTGCTCGGCGACCGGTCCGAACCACCCGGCCTCGACGGCGTGGTCGCCGAGCACCACGAACGCCGAATCGCCGAGGGTCGCGCGCCAGCGCAGCGCCACCGCCTCAGCGCGCTCGCGCGCGTCTGCGCCGGGGGCCACATGCACGTGCACGGCGCGGGGCTCCCCCGCCACGACGTCCACACCCTCCGCGAGCGCAGGCGTCCGCGCCACGTCCCAGCGCCGCGAGCGGTCCACGTCCACCATCCCGTGGTCGGCCGTGA
>JAEWEI010000325.1 GCA_023389545.1 Actinomycetes bacterium
GCACGGCCCGCCGCCGCCAGCCCGAGCGCGAGGGACAGCACCGCGACGGGCGCGGCGACGATGACGCCGGCGTGCCAGGTGGGGCGGGTGCGCGGCCGCAGCGTGACGGTGCCCGCGACCACGCCCAGCAGCGGCGGGACGACCAGGAACGCCCAGGACGCGCCGGCGCTGCCCTCGCTCATCCCGCCCGAGAGCAGCACGCCCACGAGCAGCAGCGCCCCGCCGTAGCCCACCACGCTGAGCAGCCACGGCCGCAGCCACGTCCTCATCACTTGCCTCATCCCGTCCCTCACTTGCACTTCGCGTCGTCGATCAGCGCCCGGGTCCCGTCGGCGCCGGGGGCCCCGAGGAACTTCGCTCCGGTGTTGGTCGCCGTCGCCTCCTCGGCGCTGACGTTGAAGCCGAACTCCCAGCCCTTCTTCACCGCCATGCCGAACTCCCAGGAGTCCTTGACGTTGTGGTACGTCAGCTCGCTGGTCTTCGCCTGCTCGTACATGAGCTGCAGGAACGGGTCGTCGGACGGCTGGTCCGGGAGCATCGCGCCGAGCGGCAGCGTCAAGGCCGTGCCCGCGCCGGTGCGCTCCGACATCCACTGGGACACGAGCTCGCGGTTGCTGTCGTCGACGGTCAGCGAGGTGGTGGTGACGACCGAGTTGGTCTCCTTCTCCCCGGCGCCGCCGCTCACGCTCTTGAAGGTGTTGTTGCCGATGGAACCGCCGCCGCCGTACTCGTACGCGCTCTTGAACGAGAGCTTCACGAGCTTGCCGTCCGCGTCGTACGTGGTGGTGAAGGCGCCGTCGACCTTCCCCTCACCGGTGAGGTGCCCCAGGATCATGTCGGCGCCCGCCGTGCCCGAGCCCGAGACCTCATAGGTGTAGCTCCGCTCGCCCGTGTCGTGGTTGTTCATCACGATCACGCTGCCCGACGCCTTGGTCGAGAGGTTGAACCCCAGCTTGGGGTCGAGGAGCTTCTCCTCCCCGTCCGACCCGACGGTCCCCGTGCCCAGCCGCGTGCCGGCGCTCGCCTTGAGCGCCGCCTCGAGGCCGATCTTCGAGTACGTGATCTTCGGGTCCTTGGGCGAGTCGATGTACCCGTCGCTGATCCACAGCCACAGCGCGACGCCCGCGGCGCCCTCGCCCTGGAGCTGCATCTGCTGGATCTGGTAGTCGTTGAGCTGCTTCTTCATCGACGCCCACTGCTCGGCGGAGTCGAACTCCCATGTCGAGCCGTACTCGAACTTCAGGTCGCCGCCGATGCTCACGCTCACGCCGGCGTTCTTGCCGTCGCCGAGCTTGCCGACGTCGAAGGCCTTGCTGGTGAGGGCGCCGTTCGCGCCGATCGAGCCGCCGTCGGTCAGCGTGGCGCGCACGGTGCCGTCCGAGAACTCCTGCACCACGAAGCCCGAGTTGTCGCCGATGGAGACGAACCAGATCTTGATCGCCGCGCTGTACGACTCGCTCGACGAGTTGAGCATGCAGACGCCGGGGTGGAAGTCCTCATCCGTCGGCCCGTCGGCCACCACCGGCGCGGGGCCGCTGTCGCAGCCGCCGGCGCCGAACCCCGCCGCCGAGGCGAAGCGGCACAGCGCGCCCGTGATCTGCCCCGGGTACGCCGCGACCCCCGCCACGATGCCCGCGACGAGCAGCACCGCGACGGTCACCATGCCCAGCAGCTCCAGCGAGCCGATGCCCGCCTCCCGCTGCGCCTTGCGCTCTCGCGCCTCGACGTCCTCGCCCGTCAGTCCCACGTCACGCCCCTCGGGTCTCGTCCTGCCTGGACGCTATCCGCGGATAGACGCGCAGGTCGTGGGCCCGTGGGCCCGTCGCGGACTCAGGTTCCTGGGCCCGGTGAGGCCCAGGCCTCAGTTGCGCTCGACGGGCAGGTCCTCGACGACAGGGAAGCCGGGCAGCTCGAGGGAGATCGTCGTCGTGCCCGCGTCGAGCGGGGGGAACGTCGCCGAGAGCGGCTGCCCCACCTGGGACATCCGGGCGGGCGACCCCGAGCATGAGCACAGCGTCTTGTCCGCGTTGACCTGGGAGACGCCCACGAATGGCAGCAGCCGCAGGCCCGCTCCCGCGTCGACGATCGCCACATCGCGGATATCGTCCGCGAGCGGCCGCAGCTGGTTGAAGAACGTGAGCGGCAGCGTGGGGCTCGAGTCGTCGACGCCGCGCAGCGTGAACCGCACGAGCGTGCTCGCCTCGTCCGCCGCGACCTCCGTGAGCTCGACCTCGGCGGGGATGCTGCGAGGACCGTCGACCAGCGCCCCGGTGACAGTGGCCAGCACCGAGGATGTGCCGATGTCCCCCTCCAGCACGGCCCGCTCGACCTCCTCGACGGTCCACTCGTCGCTGGCCTGCGTCGCGACGGCCTCGGTGGGCGCGGGCTTCGGCGACGGGTCGTCGGACGAGCACGCGGCGAGCATCGCGGACAGCGCCAGGGCGGCCACGGCCACCCGGGCGCGGTTGTGGGTGGTCATGAGTCCCCCTGCACGGAGTAGACGACTGTGACGCGGCGGTTGGCCTGCTTGCCCTCGTCGGTCGCGTTGGACGCGACCGGCTCAGCCTCGCCCCGGCCCACGGCCGTGAACGTCACGGCGGAGCCGCTGGCGGGCTGGAGCACGCCCAGCACAGCGCCGGCGCGCTGCTCCGAGAGCGTCTGGTTGAACGAGTCGGAGCCGTCCGAGTCGGTGTGGCCCGTCACGACCACCTCGCCGGCGCCACGTGCCTGGATGTCGGCGGCCACAGTGGCCAGGACCTGCTGCGCCTCGGCGGACAGGTCGGCCGAGCCGCTGGCGAACAGGACGTTCGCGTCGAGGGTCACAGCGACCTGCTCGGCGGTCTCCTCCATCGCCGCAGTCCCGGCGACGTCGCTGGTGCGGCGGGTCAGGGTGTACAGCCACGCCGAGGGGTCCGCCCCAGCCAGCTCCGCTCCGCTGGGCGTCTGCGGCCACCCGTCGCCCAACCGGGGCGCCGGGTCGCTGCTCACGGGCGTCAGGGCGCCGTCCTCGACGGGCACGTCGCCCACGGCGGTCCCCCACGCCATGACCACCTGCACGGTCTCGACGCCCGGCGGCAGCTCGGGGAACACGGCCCAGCCGACGCGCAGCGCGCCGGCCTCCCCGGCGAGCTTCGTGACGTCGGACGCGAAGGTGGTCGTCGCGTCGGCGAGCGGCCGATACGCGGTGAGGCCGACGGGGTCGATCAGCGCCACGTCGACAGCGCGGTTCATCTGGTACGGGTGCGAGGAGTTCGGGAACGCCCACGTCGGGCTGATCTTCTCCGCGCCCTGGCCGCCGGCCATGCCCAGCGAGTAGTACAGGACCGTCCCGCCGTCGATCCGGCGCACGCCATGCACAGCGCCCCGGATCTCGGGGTTGGTGTCGATCTGGAAGCCACGGTAGGCGAACGTGCCGTGCACCGGCAGGTCCTGCCCGTCGATGCTCACCCCGCCGGGCGGCAGCGCCCGGTCGTCGCCGGGAGCGGCGGTGGCCGTCGCGCCGCCGAGCAGCACGGAGGCGGCGGCCAAGGTCGCGAGCGCGCGGGCGGCGCGCGCTGGTCGTCGGGGGCTCATGCGGCGGACCTCATCGTGCGGCCTTTCGTCGGGGCGTGCGGTGGTGCGGTGCTGCGGGGCGGGCGCTGACCTGCGTCAACGGACCAGGTGCGGTTCGAGCGCGCCCGTCAGCCAGGACCGTACGGGACCTTCGAGCGCGGCGCGCGGCCGCGTCCACCCGCTGTCGTAGCCCGGGCACGTGAAGCGGTACTCGGTCTCGATGATCGGCACGGGCTCGGGCTCCTCCTCCGGCTCGTCGGGCGCGTCCGGATCGGGGGTCGTGTCGGGGTCGGCAGGCTCGGGCTCGGGAACCGGCTCGTAGCCCACCACCACGTCGCGCGAGTCCCCCGCGCAGCGCGCCAGCGCCACCCCCAGCGACGCCGTCGCGTCCCGCTCGGCGCGCTGCCCGTCGGGCATCTGCTCGCGCAGCCGGGTGCGCACCTCGACCTCGTCGCGCCACGGGTCCTGCGCGTACCCCGCGAGCTCCGCGCCGTTGCGGCCGGCGTAGTCGGCGGCCTGTGTGTGCCCGCGCGCAGGACCGAGCAGGGCGCCGTAGGTCGTGAGGCCGAGCACCACGTCGCCGACGTGGTCGAGCGCGACCCGGCGCACCTCCTGCGCGCCGGCCAGCGCCGCCGCGTCGGCGGACGTCTGCGTCCGGCCAGCCTGCTCGGTGCCCTGCAGCAAGGGGAGCACTGCCACGAACAGCAGCGCGACCACGCCGACGGAGACCACCACGAGCACCGCGCTCGTCGCGAGCCCGTCATCGCCCCGGCCGCGCACACGAGAGCGCATGCTCTGGGCCAGCCGCCGCGTCATCGTCTCCCCCGCCTCTCCGTGGCCGGACATGCCGCGACGGCGGCGCGGTGGCCCCTCCGCCACCGCACCGCCGTGCCGCTGTGCTGCTGTGCTCGCGTTGATCAGCCCGCGCTGCCGATCTCGTCGAGCTTCGCGCTGATCTTCGAGCCGAGGTCGAAGCTGTTGAACGCGCCCACCAGCGCGACCACGAGGATCGCGGCGACGATCACGATGCCCAGGTACTCCAACGTGCCCTGGCCCAGCTCCCGCTGCTCCATTGCCTTCTGCAGGCGGATCTTCGTGGCGACGAACATGCGAGTCATAGTGGTGCTCCCCGTCCTGAGCGCCGACCGTGAGCCGGTCGGCGGAGTCTGCTGCCCGGAGCCGCACTGGCCCCTCGTTGACGCTTCTCACGCTAGGCGCGACCTGCTGGCGAGCGCCGGGTCCACGGGCCCAACTCCGGGCCCATTCCCGCAGGTCCCGTGCCCAGGTCGGGGGTCCCGCCGAGCCACACCGAGACGGCCTCGGCCCGGGTCCGCACGCCCAGCTTGGCGAAGATGTGGTTGATGTGGTTCTTGACCGTCTTCTCCGACAGGAAGCACTCGGCGGCGATCTCCGGGTTGGTGCGCCCGGCAGCGACCAGCTCCATGACCTCCTGTTGGCGCGCCGACAGGCCCACGTCCGGGCGGATGGGGGCTGCGGGCGCGGGCGGCGCCGCGAACATGCCGCGGACGGCGCCGGCGGCGGTCTCGGAGAGCAGGAACGCGCCCTCGGCCACGGCCAGCACGGCGCGCTCGAGCTCATGGGGCTGGAACTGCCCGTGCACCAGGTACCCGTTGGCCCCGGCCTCGATCGCGCCGCGCACCACCTCGGGGGCGTCGGAGTACGTGAGCATGAGCACCTTGGACCACTGGCGCACCTCTGCGGCCACCTGCACGCCGTCGCGGCGGGGCATGCGCACGTCGAGCAGCACCACATCGGGCAGCGTCGCGCGCACCACCCGCACGGCCTCCTCGCCGTCCGCCGCCTCGCCCACCACCCGCAGGTGGTCGGAGGCGCCGATGAGGCTGCACAGGCCCATCCGGATCACCGAGTTGTCATCGACCACCACCACGGTGACCTGGCGCAGCGCCGCGTGATCGGCCGGGACCCCGGCCAGCACCGCCGCGTGCTGGGCGAGGTGGGGGCTCTGGGCCACGTGAGAGCTCTGGGCCGCGTGAGGGCTCTGGGCCACGTGGGGGCTCTCAGGGTGTGGCATCGACGTCCTCCTCGAGGGGGTGGCGGACCAGGACGCGCGTCCCGTGCCCGGGGGCCGACTCGACCCGCACGCCCGCGCCGATCTCCCGCGCGCGCTCGTGCATGCCCGTCAGGCCGAAGTGCCCGCGCGGGCTGGCGCCGTCGGCGCGGGGCGCGAAGCCGCGCCCGTCGTCCTGCACGGAGAGCAGCACCACGCCGCCGGGGGCGCCGCTGAAGGTCACCCGCACCAGGCTGGCGTCGGCGTGGCGCCGCACGTTCTCCAGCGCCTCGCCGAGGATCGCGAGCAACTCGTAGCGGATGCTCGTGGGCAGGTCCACGACGGCGGCGCACTCGACGCGGCACATCACGCCGGTGGCCTCCTGCCAGCGCGCGCACTCGTCGTTCAGCACCTCGGCGAACGGCCGGTCCGGCTGGTCGGCGCGCATCCGCACCAGCAGCCGGCGCGCCTCGTCCGACGCCTGCTGCGCGCCGGCGGCCAGCCCGTGGGCGTGCTGCACAGCGGCCTCCGGGTCGCGGGCCACCCACAGGGGCAGGGCCTGCGCGCCCAGCGCGATGCCGTGCAGCGTCTTGCCCAGCGAGTCGTGCATCTCACGGGCGAGCCGGGCCCGCTCGTCGGCCGCCACCGCGACCTCGCGGACCTGCGCCAGCTCCCGCCCGGCCTCGACCTGCAGCGCATGCGCCCTGCGGATGGCCAGGCCGACGGCGGTGAGGCACAGGTACAACGCCGGCACCCCCAGGCCCACCATGAAGCTGCGCTCGGCGTCCGGGTCCTCCGCCGCCACCAGCAGGTAGCCCGCGACGAGCACCACCACTGTGGTGACGGACGTCCGGGCGGTGAACAGCACGCCCAGCACCAGCGCGGTCGGGAACGTGGAGAGCACCATCGGGCTCTCGACCCCCAGCACCGCGACCACCGCCAGGTTGATCAGCACGTCGCCCACCACGGCCAGGGGGTGGCGCACCACGAAGTCCATCGTCGCGGGGCTCAGCAGGCACGCGAGGCTCGACGCTGACATGGCCAGCACGCACATCAGCACGGGCGCCGTCATCGTCTCCCCCACCATGCCGATGAGGGCGACCATGATGGCCCCGAGGCGCACGAGCAGCGCCACCGAGACGATCTGGCGGGTGAAGTCGTGCGCGGGGCGGGGCGAGCCGGGGCCGAGCACGCTCGGGACGACGGCGCTCACAGCCCACCGAGCAGGGAGCCGAGGTCGACGTCGGAGCCGACGTACAGGCCGATGACGATGAACACGAGGGCGCCGGGGACCAGCACGAGCGACGTCACGAGCGTCACGCGGGGCGAGGTCCGGGCGGCCGCCTG
>JAEWEI010000363.1 GCA_023389545.1 Actinomycetes bacterium
CGCCCGGCTGGCCCGGACGGCCCTGCGGCCCCCGCCCGCTCGGCCTGGCAGACGTCCTCCGCTCAGCCGGCGTGGTCGCAGGTGGGCGAGGCCGAGGGCGCTGCGCCACGGGCGGACGCCTGGCGCCGTGCCTGGGGCATACCCGGTGGCGCGGCCCCCGTTGACGACGAGCCGGGCCGCGACCCGGAGGAGAGTGAGCACAGATGACGTCCCGGATCCGCCGCGCACGCGCCGGCGCCGTGGTCCTCGCGGGCTGCCTCGCCCTCGGGGCGTGCGCGAGCCCGCTCCCGGAGCCGACGCCGGAGGCCGCCCAGGCGGTGGCCCCTCCCGTGCTGACCGCCGCCCAGTCGGACACCGTCCTCACGCGCCTCGGCGAGGTCTTGGCCGCCGGGGACGCCGCGCTCGACCCGGCGCTGCTCGCCGAGCGGGTCACGGGCCCGGCCCTGGCCGCGCGCACAGCCGAGTACGTCCGGGCGACTGCGACCGCCGGTGCCAAGCTGCCGACGGTCCTCCCGGTCGAGGCGCAGTCGAGCGTGGTGCCGGACTCCACCACGTGGCCACGCACCCAGCTCGTCGTCACCGAGCAGCCCGAGGACTTGCAGGCGCCGCGCATCCTGGTGCTGCAGCAGGCCTCGCCGCGCGAGCCCTACAAGCTGTGGGGGTGGGCGCGGCTGGGCGGCGGTGTGCAGATGCCGCCGACGGCGGACATCGAGATCGGCAGCATCCCGGTGGCGCTGGACGACGAGTCGCTCGTCGTGAAACCAGCCGACGTGGTCGCGCAGTACGCCGACGTCTTGACGAACGGTGACGCGTCGCCGCATGCCGCGAACTTCGCTTCCGACTTCTTCCGCACGACGATCGAGGGCCGGCGCGCGGAGTCGCAGGCGAGCGTCGGCGCCGTCGGCACGGCCACCGAGACCTACACCCCGGTCGGCGACGTGATCGCGTTGTCCACTGCCGACGGGGGAGCGCTGGTCGTGGCCGAGATGAGCACTGTCACCACTCTCGCGATCACCCGCGGGAGCCTGACTCTCACGGATCCCTTCGAGGTGGCGTTGGCCGGGAAGGCCAGTGTCGGGAACAATCTGTCTCGGACGTGGTCCGACGTCATCGTCTTCTACGTGCCCCCCACCGGCTCGGTGGCGACCCAGGTCCAGGTGCTCGCCGCCGAGCACTCCCTCACCGCCGTCACCGGCGAGTGAGCCAGCCGTCCACGCAGGAGAACTGACGATGAGCCAGCCACCGAGCCAGCAGCCGCCCCTCGACGTCCGGGGGGCGATCGACCTGTCGGGCCTCAAGCGTCCGTCGACGCCGCCGCCGGGATCGCCTGGCGGGCCGCCCGCGCCGGGGAAATACACGGTGGACGTCGACGAGGCGGGCTTCCCGGCGCTCGTGCAGTCCTCGACGGAGTACCCGGTCGTGGTGCTGCTCTGGGCGGCGTGGAGCGAGGTCAGCACTGGCCTGGCCCGTGATCTCGGAGCGCTCGCCGCCGAGTACGGCGGCCGCTTCCTGCTGGCGCGGATCGACGTGGAGGCGAACCCGCAGATCGCCCAGGCGTTCCAGGTGCAGTCGGTGCCCACTGTCGTCGCGGTGCTCGCCGGGCAGCCGTTGCCGCTGTTCCAAGGCGCCCACCCCGCTGACCAGGTGCGCGGCGTGCTGGACCAGGTCCTGGCCGCCGCGGCGGCGAACGGCATCACCGGCGCGGCCCCTCTAGCCGATGAGGCGCCGGTCGACGCCCCGGTCGAGGAGGAGCCGCCTCTGCCGCCACTGCACCAGGCGGCATTCGACGCGATCGAGCGCGATGACCTGGCGGCCGCGCAGGAGGCGTACACGCGGGCGCTCCAGGAGAACCCGCGTGATGACATGGCCCGAGCGGGCCTGGCCCAGGTGGGGCTGCTCGAGCGGACCCGGGACGCGGACCTCGTGGCGGCACGCGAGGCCGCCGCGGCGAATGCGTCCGATGTCGCGGCGCAGCTCCTGGTCGCCGACCTCGACGTGCTGGGCGGCAAGGTGGAGGACGCGTTCGCGCGACTCATCGACGTAGTGCGCTTGACTGCTGGCGACGAGCGCGAGTCGGTGCGGCAGCGGCTCGTCGACCTGTTCGAGGTTGTCGGGAGCGACGACCCGCGCGTGGTCGCCGCGCGGCGAGCCTTGGCGAGCGCCTTGTACTGACCTGCCAGGGCAGGTGTGTGGCGGTGAGGGGCCGGCGTTCGCGCGATTCGCGCGTGACGCCGGCCCTTCGCGTTTTCGCAGGCCAGCGGCGGCCCCGGCTGGTGATCCAGATCACGGCCCGCTCGCTTGACGCTTGGCGCGGCCCGCTCGTAATGTTCTGGACGTCGCCCGGCAGGGAGGAACGGACACGGGGAGAGATCCTCGAAGGCCGGTCCCGCGGAGCGGCCACCAGGGAGTCACCGAGACCGCGATCATGTCGTGGTCTCGGATCGATGCCCGGCCTGAGACAAGGCCTCGCCTGAGAACCAGCCGGAACGGCGGGTTTGACGGAGGGGAAGCGGCTCGGCTAAGTTTGAGAGGTTGCCTCCGAGCGAGCAGCGGACACCGAGGGAAGAACCTCGGCGGCCGATCGCCGAGGCAGCCACCCACACACACGACCGCAGCGGGTTCACTCCGCTGCGAGACTGATGTGCTGGGACGGAGAAGTATCTCCGGTTGAGTGCCTCGAACGAGGGACTTGACGGGGGAGAGCGGCTCCGCTAAGTTAGAACGGTTGCCTCCAAGCGGGTTGCAAGGCCTGCGAGGATGCGCGTCTGTTCCTTGAGAACTCAACAGTGTGCCAAGTAGTCGATGCCAAGATGGTTCATCGTCTGGTGGTTCCTCGCTTTTCGGTGGGGGGTTGCTGGTTGGTGAGTCTTGGTTGACTGAGG
>JAEWEI010000365.1 GCA_023389545.1 Actinomycetes bacterium
ACGACGCGGCCGGCGTGGATCGTGGTGCGGCCCGCGGGGCGGTCCATGACGGCCGAGGTGACGGTCTCTCCCGGCACGAGCACGAGCTCGGCCGGGTCGCCGACGGCCAGCCCGGGGCGGTGTGCGATGCCCTGGAGCCGCGTCGCGGACGGGTCGACCAGGCTCGCGCCGCCCACCGTCGCGACGGCGACGCAGTGCTCGATGAGCTCGTCGTGGCGCAGGTTGCGCGTGAACGCGAGCTGCCAGGTGCGGTCGAGCATGTCGGTGTTGCCGTAGGGCGACCAGTAGTCGCGCTGGCCGTCCTGGCCCAGCCCGATCCGCACGCCGTGCGCGGCGAGGGCCGGGATCGGCAGCACCCGGTTGCCGCCGGGGGCGATGGTCGCCACGGCGACGTCATGCTCGGCGAGCGCGGCGGCCATGGCATCGGCGGCCTGTGCGTCGAGGTCCGCCAGGGCGAAGGCGTGCGAGAGGGTCACCTGGCCGCGCATGTCGAGTGCCGCGACGCGCTCCAGGATCAGGTCGATGGTGAACGCGCCGAGCGTCCCGCCCTCGTGCAGGTGGATGTCGATCGGCACGCCATGCTTCTCGGCGAGGCCGAACACGACGTCGAGGTGGCGCACCGGGTCGCGGTCGAGCCCGCACGGGTCGAGCCCGCCGATCACGTCCGCGCCGTTGCGCAGCGCCGCGTCGAGCAGGTCGGGGACTCCGGGCTCGAGGAGGATGCCCGCCTGCGGGAACGCGACGATCTGCACGTCGGCGCGGTCGCGGTGGGCCTCGCGCGCGGCGACGACCCCCTCGAGGCGCTCCAGCCCGCAGTCGACGTCGACCTGCGCGAACGCGCGGGCCCGGGTCATCCCGTGCTCGATGGCGCCGCCGAGCGTCAGGGTGGCGCGCTCGGCCACCGACTTCTCGGCCTGGCGCCAGTTCTGACGGTCGTTGTCGATCAAGTTCCACAACCCGCCGGGCTGGGCGCTGTGCGGGCGGAACGGCAGCCCGATCCGGGTCGAGTCCAGGTGCACGTGCGTGTCGGTGAACGACGGCAGCAGCAGTCGTCCCGACCCCGCGACGACTGTCGCGCCGGGCGCCGCCGCGCGGTCGCCGGCGGGGGAGACGTCGGCGATGAGGCCGTCCTGGAGGGTGACGTCGCTTGGCGCCCCGCCCCACGGGCGGACGTCCTGGATGAGGGTGGTGGTCATCAGCGCATGTTCCTGTTCCACGCCCCGCGCGGGGCGTCACGACATGGAAACACGCGGTGTGGCGCCGGTCGGGCTCACGGACGGCTGTCGCGCGGGCGGGGCGGGACCGTGTGCGCCATAGTGTCCGGATGGATCCCCGCGAGATGTTGCACAGGACGCTGCAGACCGCTCGCGCCGACCTGCTCGGCAAACTCGACGGGCTTGGCGAGTACGACATCCGGCGCCCGATGACCCCCACGGGCACCAACCTGCTCGGCCTCGTCAAACACGTGGCCACCGTGCAGCTCGGCTACTTCGGCGAGGTCTTCGGGCGGCCCAGCGAACGCGATCTCCCGTGGGACGGCGAGGGCGCCGAGCCCGAGGCGGACATGTGGGCCACCGCCGACGAGACCCGCGAGGACATCGTCGACCTGCACCGCTACTCGGCTGAGCACAGCGACGCGACGATCCGCGCGCTGCCGCTGGACGCCGTCGGCGCGGTGCCGTGGTGGCGGCCGGAGAACCGGATCGTGACGCTGCACAAGATCCTGGTGCACATGAGCGTGGAGACCAGCCGTCACGCCGGGCACGCCGACATCATCCGCGAGCTCATCGACGGGTCCGCAGGGCTGCGCGCGGGTGACGGCAACGTGGCGGACCGCGGCGCCGACGGCTGGGGTGACCACCGCGCCAGGGTCGAGGCGGCCGCGCGTCAGGCGGCGTCGCGGGTGGAGGACGGCGCCGCGCGCCTCTGACCATCCTGTGACGGGCCTCGGTCGCCGATGACGGGGGCCAGGACGACGAGTGCCGTCGCCGCCAGCACATGCCAGGCTCCGTGCCCCTGCCACAGGGATCGCGGATCGCACCAGGGGCCGCCCGCGCGAGTGAGCACCCCGATGACGCTGCCCAGGCCCAGCAGTCCCAGGCCCCACGCGACCCGCGGCCGGAGCCGAGGCCTCACAAACGCGCGCGCGAGCGTGAGCCCGACAGCTGCGGTGGCTGTCACCCCCTGCGCCACATCGCCGGAGACGGGCGCGGCGACGATGAGCGGCACGAGCGCCATGCTCGGCGCCGCCCACCACCACCAGGCCCGGCGCCGCCCGGTCAGGTCAGCCGCGGAGTCGGCTGCGACGAATGCGAGGGTCGCGAGCAGGGGCAGGTCGTGCGCGACATCGGACCAGGCCGGGTCGGGGCCGTGCTGCACCACCGATCCGACCCCCACGGCGGCGACGAGCGCCGCGTACGCCGCCGCGGACGGCTGCCGTCCCAGCGGCGCCTCTCCTACGGGGGCCGACGCGGGCGCTGGCTCCTCGACACCGGCTGCTCGCTGACGGGCCCGACGGCCGCCGGCCAGGATGAGCCCTCCGGCGACCACGAAAGCCAGGCTGGTCACTGTGGACACCGGCTCGTGCAGCAGCCCCGTGCCCTCCTCGCACGCGTGCCCGGTGCGGGTGGTCGCCGCCTGTGCGAGCGCTGACGCGAGCATCGCCATCAGTCCACGGTAGGCGGAGCCGGACGCGACGGCAGCGGAAGCCGACTAGGCCCGGTGGGCCGCCTGCTGCTCGTCTCGTCCGCGCAGCAGCAGCGCGGCGTGGTGTCGCGCGCGGGCGACGCGATCGGCCAGTCCCTCCGCGGCGTCCACTGGGAGCGCCGTCACCGGCCACCACGCGAGCGCCTCGCTCTCGTCGCTGACGGCGAAGGCCGCCGCACGGGGGAGGACCGCCACGAAACCGACGTCCAGGTGCTCCGCGCAGGTCCACCCGCCAGAGAGGGCGTGCCGGTCGAGGTCGAACGGCACGGTGTCGAGGAGCTCGAGCGTGGGGACCTGGCTCTCCTCGCGGGCCTCGCGCTGGGCGGCGTCAGCCAACGACGCGTCCGACTCCTCCAGGTGCCCGCCGAACTGCACCCAGAACCTGCCCTTGCGGTGGAAGCACAGCAGCGTCTCAGCCAAGTCGCCGGACAGCACCACGCAACTGGCCGTGAGGTGCTCGGGCGGGCCAGCCTTCGACAGGGCAGACGCCCCGTGGGACTCGAGGTGCGCGAGGTAGCCCACGCGCAGGCGCTCCTGGCGGTCGTCGGGCGCATGCCATCCCGTTAGAGCGGCGTGGACAGACGCGGTGAGGTTCTGATGCTGCACCCGACGACCGTAGGCGACGAGGGCGCCAGCTCGGCGCCGCGCACCGCATGCCGCGTTCGCCTGGCGCGTTCGCCTGCCGCGCCCGCAGGGGCCCGGCGCGCGCCGACGGCCATTGACAGCGATGCTGGTCCCGCGCCGCACCCACACAGTGGTCGCAGGCGCCTACCCCGTGAGGAGGGCGGCATGCCAGGCTCGACACAGGGCAGGCTCGGCGGCGCCCGGAGTCACCGGCCCACCGGCTCCCAGCGCCTGCGTCAGGTGACCGTCAGCGTCGTCTACGTCATCTGCCTGCTCGCCTCCTTCATCGGCTCGGGCGCCTTGGGCGGGACGCCCATCGCGGAGGCCGCCGACGGACTGCTCTCCAGCGAGGCGACACTGCTCGCCCCGGGCTCCGGCGCGTTCTCGATCTGGAGCGTCATCTACGCGGGGCTCGGCGCGTACACGGTGTGGCAGTGGGCCGACGCGGCGGACCCCCGACGCATCGGCTGGCTGGTGATGGCCTCGTTGGTGCTCAACGCCGCGTGGATCGCCGTGGTCCAGGCGGGCGCCGTGCTGCTGAGCGTCGTGGTGATCGTGGCCCTGCTCGCGGTGCTCGCCGAGGCGTTCCGGCGGCTCGCGACCACCCGGCCCCGGGGAAGGACGGAGGCCGTCGTCGCCGACGGCACGCTCGGCCTCTACCTGGGCTGGGTCTGCGTGGCCACATGCGCCAACATCGCTGCGGCGCTGCGGGGCGCCGGCATCGACGCCGGGGGGCTCGCCGTGTGGTGGGCCGTAGCGGTGTTGGCGCTCGTGGCGGCGTTGGGCGTGGCGCTCGCTGTCTATGGGCGAGGGCGCCTCGCTGTCGCACTGGCGATCGTGTGGGGCTTGGGGTGGATCGCCGCTGCCCGGTTCACCGGAGTGCCGGCCTCCGACGCGACGGCCGTCGCCGCCACAGCGGCAGCCGTGGTCGTCGCCTTCGTGACAGCGGCTGCTCGGCTCCGATCTGGCCCGATGCCGGTGCGTGGCTGACCTCCGCGCATTCGCACGAGCGCTGCGGGCAATGGCGCAACCGCCGTCTGGGGCGGCTCTGCGGCCGCCCTGCGTCGGCTTTGACGACGCCGAGCCGCTGGGCTAAATTAGTCCAGCTGCCTCCGAGCGAGCAACGGACACCGCAGGTCGACGACCCGGTGGCCGGTCCCACGGAGCAGCGCCCCCAGACGTAGACCTCGACGGCTTGCCGTCGCGCTCTCATGCCTAGGGGCGGTGGCAGAAGCCCCTGAGCCGCGAGAGCGGGTTTGACGGGGAAGAAAGCCTCCGCTAAGTTTGCGAAGTTGCCTCCGAGCGAGCAGCGGACATCGTGAGTCACATCCGATGGCCGATCCCACGGGGCGACGATCCCAGGCTCACAAGATGGCGGTTTAAACCGCCTTCGAAATGTGCCTAGGATAGGAGGGTCCTCAACTCCGAAGATTCCCGGAAAACGGGAATTTGACGGGGCGAGGAAATGCAGTAAGATTGAATAGCTGCCTCACGAGGGCCTGAAAGGGCCTGACGGGATGCGCGTCTGTTCCTTGAGAACTCAACAGTGTGCCAAGTAGTCGATGCCAAGATGGTTCATCGTCTGGTGGTTCCTCGCTTTTCGGTGGGGGGTTGCTGGTTGGTGAGTCTTGGTTGACTGAGG
>JAEWEI010000413.1 GCA_023389545.1 Actinomycetes bacterium
GAAGCCGAACTTCTCCGCCTGCTCGCGGAGAGCGTCGGCGCCCAGGTCCATGCCGAGCTGCGCGAACGCGGTGTTGCACGACACGCGCAGGGCGTCGGACAACGTGGTCTGGCCGCCCGAGCCGCAGGATGCGCCGCCGTAGTTGCCGATCGTCGCGGAGGTCTGCGGCAGGGACAGCACGTCAGGCGCCGCGAGCACGCTGTCGGCGGAGTAGTCGCCGCTCTCGAGGGCCGCCGCGGCCGTGACCAGCTTGAAGGTGGAGCCGGGCGGGTAGGTCTTGCCCTTGATGGCCTTGTCCGCGAGGGGGTCGTTCGGCGCCGCGTTGAGGTCTTTGTAGGCGGTGCTCGCCGCCGCGGTGTCATGCGTGGCCAGCGAGTTCGGGTCGAAGCCGGGCGTGGAGACGAGCGCCAGCACGGCGCCTGTGGTCGGGTCGAGGGCCACGACGGCGCCCACCTGGTCGCCCAGCGCATCCCACGCCGCCTGCTGCGCCGCCGGGTTCAACGTGAGCTCCACCGAGGAGCCCTGCGGCTGCTTGCCGGTGATGAGGTCCTGCACACGGCTGAGGAACAGCGAGTCGGAGCTGCCCGTCAGCACGTCGTTCTCGGCCGACTCGATGCCGGTGCGGCCATTGACGATCGAGTAGAACCCCGTGACGTTCGAGTACATGGCGCCGGGGGCGTAGATGCGCTGGTAGCCGAACGCGTCGTCCACCGGCTCCGACCAGGCGATGGGCGTGCCGGCCACGATGATCGGGCCGCGCGGGTTGCCGAACTCGCGGTAGAGGGTCCGCACGTTGCGGGAGTCGTTGTTCAACGCGTCGGCCTGCACGAACTGCACCCACGAGGTGCCGACCATCAACGCGAGGAACATCGTCACGACGACCAGCGACAGACGTCGCAGAGGGGTGTTCATGCGTCATCACCTCGCATCTCGTCGATCCGTTCGGTGGGCCGGGTGTCCGACGCGCCGGGCGTGCCGGTGTCGCGTGCGGAACGTGGGCGGGGTGGCGGCGCCGACGAGCCACCCACCCGGATCGGCCCCGGCGAGCCCTGCGGCGGAGTCGCGGGAGACCCGCTCTGCGGTCCGCGCACCACACCGGCCGGACGACGCGCGTCGTCCGAGATGCGCAGCAGCAGCGCGACGATGATCCAGTTGGCGAGCAGCGACGACCCACCGTAGGCGAGGAACGGCGTGGTCAGGCCCGTGAGCGGGATGATCCGGGTGATCCCGCCGACCACCACGAAGCACTGGAACGCGACGACGAACGCCAGGCCCCCCGCCAGGAGCTTGCCGAAGCCGTCCCGCACGCCGATGGCGGTGCGCAGCCCTCGCTCGGCGAGCACCAGGTACACCAGCAGGATCGCGAGGACGCCCGTCAGGCCCAGCTCCTCGCCGAGCGACGCGACGATGAAGTCGGACTCCGCGTAGGGCACCAGGTCAGGGCGGCCGGCGCCCCAGCCGGTGCCGAACAGCCCGCCGCTCGCGAGGCCGAACAGCCCGCCCACGAGCTGCCCCGAACCGCCGGGGAACCGGTTGTAGATCTCGCTGTCCAGGGCGTTCAGCCACACGTCGAAACGGGCCCCGACGTGCGGGAACGTAGTGGCGGCGACGCCCGCGCCGACGACGAACATGCTCAGGCCGATGAGTACCCAGCTCAGCCGCTCGGTGGCGACGTACAGCATCGCGACGAACAACCCGAAGAACAGCAGCGAGGTGCCCAAGTCGCGCTCGGAGACCAGGACGGCCAGCGACGCCGCCCACGCGATGATGATGGGCCCCAGGTCGCGGATGCGGGGGAGCTGCAGGCCCAGCACCTTGGGGCCGGCCAGCGCCAACGTGTCGCGGTTGGTCACGAGGTACCCGGCGAAGAAGATCGCTAGCGCGATCTTGGCGAGCTCGGCGGGCTGCAACGAGAACGGGCCGAGGCGGATCCAGATGTTCGCGCCGTTGATCTGCGCGCCCAGGCCCGGGACCAGCGGCAGCACCACGAGCACGAGGCCGACGATCATCGCGGTGTACGTGTACCGGCGCAGCGTGCGGTGGTCCCGCAGCAGCACGATCACCGCGCCCGCGAGCACCACCGACACGGCCGTCCAGCCGAGCTGGCGGGTCGCGAACGACGTGTCCTCGGCGAGGTCGAGCCGGTAGATCATCGCCAGGCCGATGCCGTTGAGCGCGATCACCGACGGCATGATCACCGGGTCCGCATACGGAGCGCGCCACCTCAGCACCACATGCAGCCCGAGCCCCAGGACTGCCATGCCGATGCCGTAGCCCACGACATCGGCCGGCACCTCGCCCGTCACCCCGATGCCGACCAGGGCATAGGCAGCGATGCCGATCGCGAGGGCGAGGGCGAGGAGGCCGAGCTCGATTCCCCTGCCCGGCCGGACGCGGTGCGGCTGGACTGTGGCCATCAGCCCGTCGCCACCGAGGCTGTGCGGGCGTCGTCCTCGAGCTTGCGCACACGGTCGCGCGCGTCCTCGAGAGAGTCAGCGGGGATGGTCTGGTCCAGGCGGTCGCGCACGTACGCGGGCAGCTCCCTGACGTGCGTCTTCGAGCTCTCCAACGCGGTGGACAGCTTGATCGGGCCGATCGTCTGCGGGATGCCCCGGTAGATCGTCACCACGTCATCGGTGACACCCACGTAGTACTGCGTCTGCGTCCAGCGGTAGCCGAGGTACCCGGCGCCCGCGAGCAGGCCCACCAACAGCACGCTGAACAGCGTTCCCACCACGCGGCGCCGGCGCCGGCGGGCCGGGTCCACAGGCTCCTCATGCTGCTCGTCCTCGTCGTCCAGGTCGAGGTCCGCGTCCCCCTGGCCGTCGTCGCCGTCCCGGGCCGCCGCCGCAGCCTGCTTGC
>JAEWEI010000416.1 GCA_023389545.1 Actinomycetes bacterium
CCGCGCGTGACGTACTCGAGCGGCTCGGCCAGCGTGTTCGTGGCCGGGTCGACGATGGCCAGCACCGTGACGAGCCCGCCGTCGCTGAGCCGGCGGCGCTCCTTGAGCGTGTCCTCGGTGGCCCGGCCGACGGTGTCGCCGTCCACGTAGACCAGGTCCGCCTGGACCTGGCCGGACAGCGTCGCCTTGCCCTTGACCAGGTCGATCGTGGACCCGTCGCGGGCGATGATCACGCGCTCCGGGTCGACGCCCGTGCGGATCGCCAGCTCGGCGTTGGCGTGCAGGTGCTTCGACTCGCCGTGGTACGGCACGACGTTCCTCGGCTTGAGGATGTTGTAGCAGTACACGAGCTCCCCGGCGCTGGCGTGGCCGGAGACGTGGACCTTCGCGTTGCCCTTGTGGACCACGTTCGCGCCCAGGTCGGTGAGCTTGTTGATGATCCCGTAGATGGCGTTCTCGTTGCCGGGGATCAGCGAGCTGGCCATCAGCACCGTGTCGCCCGCGTTGAGGCGGATCTGGTGGTCGCCGTTGGCCATGCGCGACAGCGCCGCCATCGGCTCGCCCTGCGACCCGGTGCAGATCAGCGTGACCTTGTCATCCGGCATGGAGCTGAGCTTCTTGAAGTCCACGACCAGCCCCTGCGGGATGTTCAGGTACCCGAGCTCGCTGGCGATGCCCATGTTGCGGACCATCGAGCGCCCGACGAACGCGACCTTGCGGCCCGAGCGGTGCGAGGCGTCCAGCACCTGCTGGATGCGGTGCACGTGGCTCGCGAAGCTCGAGACGATGATGCGCTTGGGCGCCGTCGCGAACACGTTGTCGATGGCCGGCGCCAGGTCGCGCTCGGACATCATGAACCCGGGGACCTCGGCGTTCGTCGAGTCGGTCAGGACGAGGTCGAGCCCCTCCTCGCCGAGGCGGCCGAACGCGCGCAGGTCGGTGAGGCGGCCGTCCAGCGGGAACTGGTCCATCTTGAAGTCGCCCGTGGCCATCACCAGGCCGGCGGGCGTGCGGATCGCCACGGCCAGGCCGTCGGGGATCGAGTGGTTCACGGCGATGAACTCGAGATCGAACGGCCCGGACTTGTGGGTGTCCCCGGCCTCGACGCGCACCGTGTTGGCCTTGATCTTGTGCTCTTGCAGCTTGGCGTTGATGAACGCCAGCGTGAGCTCGGAGCCGATGACGGGGATGTCGGGCCGCTCGCGCAGCAGGTACGGGACCCCGCCGATGTGGTCCTCGTGGCCGTGCGTCAGGACGATGCCGACGATGTCCTTCAGGCGGTGCCGGATGGACGAGAAGTCGGGGAGGATCACGTCGATCCCCGGCTGGGTCTCCTCGGGGAACAGGACGCCGCAGTCGAGCACGAGGATCTTGCCCCCGAACTCGAAGGTCGTCATGTTGCGGCCCACCTCGCCGACGCCGCCGAGCGGCGTGATGCGCAGGGCGCCACGGGGGACGGGCGGCGGGGAGGCCAGCTTCTTGGCGTGTGCTGATTGCATGTAGTGACTCCAGAGCAGGAGGGCGTTCGCCCTCGGATCGTTCAGGTCGAGATGGCGCCGCGGCGAGGCGCGGAGCCGGTTGCGCAGGTGTGGCCGTGGCGGCGCGGAGGTCGCGCCATCGAGGCCTGTCAGGCCCACAGGGCTGGACGGAGCGCCGACCGCCCGCGAGGTGCAGCACGTGCACGCGGCGTTCTGACGCTGGCGTCGTGACCCATGTCGTGGTGAGAGAGGACCTGACGTACGTGTGGGGGCCCAGCTCGACCAGGCGAGCCGGGGTGTGTCGCCCTACGGTACCCATTCAGTGTGAGTTCCCCGGCCTCCGCCCGGTCGAGGCGCCTCATCCGGCCGCCTCGACGGCGCGAAATCAGGTGGACGGCGGCGCGCGGGAATGCCTGGATGCCCCGATGACCACCATCGACTCAAGCGACCCGTCCCGTCCCCAGGTGCTGCTCATCGGCGGGCGCTCAGGGGTCGGCAAGACGACAGTCGCCTACGAGCTCTCCGAGCAGTGGCAGCGTGCCGGGGTGGCGCACTGCCTCGTCGACGGCGACAACCTCAGCGCGGCGTATCCGAAACCGGCCGACGACCCGGACGGCTCCGCGCTCACCGAGGCGAACCTGCGGGCGGTGTGGGCCAACCACGCCGCCGCGGGCCACCGTCGGCTCGTCTACGTGAACACCGTGAGCGTCCTGGAGCCGTCGATGGTGGTGCGGGCGGTCGGCGGCGCGGCGCATGTCCACGGCGTGCTCCTCACAGCGACGGACGCGACCGCCCGCGCGCGGCTGGCCCGCCGGGAGGTGGGCTCGGCGCTGGACCTCCACGTGCGGCGCAGCGCGACGATGGCGGCCGTCCTCGACGAGCGCGCCGGCGACTGGGTGCTGCGCGTCCCCACCGATGGCAGGCCGGTCGCCGACCTGGCCGCGGCCATCTCCCGCGCAGTGGTCGGGTGAGTGCCCGCCGGCCGCGTCACCCGATCGGCACGTCCCGCGCGTCCGCGAGCGCGGCGAACACCTCCCGCAGCTGGGGGTACAGCCGCTGCTGGACCTCGTACAGCGCGCTGTGGCGCGCGGCAGTCGCGGGGTCGGGGGCCACGTCGCGGCCTTCGAGCAACGGCCCCGACGCCTGGACGGCGGCCTGCTGCGGCGTGATGCCCGCCAGGTGCGACCAGGCCAGCGCGGCGGCCCCGGCGGCGCTCGCCTCGCCCGCGGAGCAGACGTGCACCGGGCGTTGGGTGACGTCGCTGACGATGCGGACCCACAGCGGGCTTCGCGCGCCGCCGCCCACGGCGCGGATCTGCGTGACGGGCGTCCCGGTGGCCGCCTCGAGGCGCTCCAGGTGCAGCCGCAGCTCGTAGGCGACGCCTTCGAGGATCGACCGGTACAGGTGCGCGGCGGTGTGGCGTCCGTGCCAGCCGATGACGGCTCCCCGGGCCAGCGGGTCCCAGTACGGGGTCTGGGCGGCGTTCCAGTAGGGCAGCGTGAGCAGCCCCTCGGCGCCGGGCGGGAGCGCGGCGGCGGCCTGCTCGAGGTCGGCGTCCCCGGCGAGTTGCTCGCGGCACCAGGTCGCGACGTAGGCGGCCGCGTTGAGGACCGTCTCGAGGGTGTGGTCGTGCGGCCCGACGCCGGCGAGGGTGCGGAACGCCGGGTCCCACCGGTACTCGGCGGAGGTGACGCCGAGCACCATCGAGGTGCCCAGGTTGAGGTAGGCGATGCCTGGCTCGGACGCTCCGAGCGCGAGGCCGGCGGCCTGGCCGTCGCCGATACCGGAGACCAGCGGGACCGGCGCGGGCAGCCCGAGGGCGGCGGCGACGTCGGGCAGGAGCATGCCGATCGCCTCGCCTGCCGGGACCAAGTCCGGGAGTTGTTCGGCGCGGACGCCGGCGATGTCCAGGAGCTCGTCTGACCAGTTCCGCCGGGGCAGGTCGAACAGCCCGAGGGTGTCGGCGGACGCCGGGCTCGTCGCCCACCGTCCCGTGAGGCGCAGGCTCAGGACCGCCTGCACGTCCCCGACGCGGGTGGCGCCGCGCAGCGTCTCCGGCTCATGCCGGGCCAGCCAGGCGAGCTTGTAGATCGCCGGGGTGGTGTCGCCTGGCTTCCCGGACAGCTCGTGCACGCGGGCAGATCCGTGCTCGGCGATCTCGGCGTGCGCACGGCCGTCGAGCCACAGGATCGCGGGCCGCAGCGGCTGGTCGTCGGCGCCCAGGCACACGAACGTCTCGCGTTGGTGCGTCAGGCACAGCGCGGCCACGCGCCCGGGCTCGTCGAGCATGCCGACCGCCGCGGCGATCGCGTCCCGGGTGGCCGTCCACCACTCGGTGGCGTCCTGCTCATGCCACGACGCCTGCGGCTGGACCGTCAGCAGGGGGCGCGACGCCGAGGCCGCCACCTGGCCGTCGGCGGTGGAGATGACGGCCTTCGCCGCGGTGGTGGAGCAGTCGACGGCGATGACGAGTGGCTCGTTCACGCGGTGGCCACGTCCCCGGTCGGCTCGACGACCACCTTGAGCCCGGTGCGGTCGTCCGCGACGCGGAAGGCCTCGGCGGCGCCGGCCAGCGCAAACGTGTGACTGACCAGCGACGCCACGTCGACGAGCCCGCGCTCCACCAGGGCGATGGTGCGCGGGTACATCTCCTTCATGCGCCGCGACATCAAGATCGTCAGCCCCTTGCGGCGGGCGACGGACGCGGGGAACGTCGTGCTGTCCTCCGACGGGATGCCCGCGAGGACGACCCGGGCGCCGGGTCGGGCGGCGTGCATCGCGAGGTCGACCGCTTCGTCGGTCCCGGCCGCCTCGATGACGAGGTGCGCTCCCCCGCCGCCGGTCGCCGCGCTGACCAGGTCGAGGATCTGGGGGTCGTGGGGGTCGAGCGACTCGTCGGCGCCCAGCGCGTCGGCGGCGGCACGACGATGCGCCAGCGGCTCCACAGCGATCACGCGCCCGGCGCCCGCGACCCGCGCGAGCTGCACCAGGCACAGGCCGATGGGCCCACAGCCGACCACCACGACGGTGGCGCCGAGGCGCGGCTTGCCCAGGTCCATCGCGTGCAGCGCCACGCCCAAGGGCTCGAGCACCGCCGTATCCGCGGCGGACAGAGCGTCGGGCACAGGGTGGAGCAGGTGGCTCGGCCACGCCATGAGCTCGCGCAGCCCGCCGTCGGTCTTCCCATGCCCGGCGAACCTGACGGTCGGGCACAGGTTGCGGTTGCCCTCCAGGCAGTGCTCGCACACGCCGCACGGGTCCGCGGGGTCGATCGCCACCCGCTGGCCGTCATCCGGTCCGCCGACCAGCACCCCGGCCATCTCGTGGCCCAGCACCAGCGGGCTCGTCAGTCCGGCGTCGCCGATGCCCCCGTCGGTGAACCAGTGCAGGTCGGAGCCGCACAACCCCACAGCGGTCACCCGTACGAGGCTCTCGCCTTCTGCGGGGACCGGGTCCGGCTCGTCGGTGAGCCGGATGTCGCCGACTCCGTGCAACCGCGCGACCTTCATCGGTGCGCCACCACCTTCGTCTCCCGGCCCGGGACGCCCCGGGCCGGCTCGATCGTATCGATCTGTCCTGACGGGCCCGCGGGACGTCGGTCGGCGGCGGCGCGAGGGCGGGGCTGTCCGGTGTCGCTCGCGGCGCAGCGGGTGTCCGATAGGACTGAGCGCCGCCGCGACCGACGGCGGCCCGAGGCCGCGGGGGATGCCATGTCTGCGTGGGACCAGAGCCAGTGGATCGACTACGACGCCGAGATCATCAACGTGTTCAGCTCGGGGACCCACGCGTGGATCGAGTATCGGTACTCGATCTGGTACGTGGGGTGGCGTCGGCTGCTGGTGGACGACCAGCACCAGCTCGTGCAGCTGCTGGGGATCGCGACGGCCGCGAAGGCGAACCGGTGGGCGGTCCGCGTCCGGGCGACGCTGCGCAGCGGGCCTGGCGGCCTCGCGGAGATCACCGCCATCCAGACGAAGTGACCGGGGGTCGCGACCATGGCTGAGCCACTGGTGGGGGCGCCGTTCGACGCCCTCGCAGACGAGTCACAGGGGGATGCCCGCGCCCGTCCCGGCCGTCCTGATCGAGGCCAGGCCGACGCCGGAGAAGCCGAACACCCTGTCGGCGCGCGCGTCGGGGCGGTCGGCCTCGATGACGCGGCCGTCCCGGGAGGGCCGTTCGAGCCCACCGACGAGCCCGTCGCCCCGTGGGGCGCCGACTTCGCGGACGGCGAGGGCGGGGATCTCGCCCTCCCCGACGGGGCTGGCGCAGCGGGCTCCACACCGGGCTCGCCGGGGACCGCCGCCTCGGACGGCTCCCCGCTCGGCGCGGACGCCCGTGCTGGCACGGAGGAGGGCGATTCGCGAGCGCTCCCGGGCGCCGGGCGGCCCGCCGCGGGTGAGCCCGTCGAGCCGTTCGGCCCCAGCGCCACGCCTGACGACGCTGATCCGCGCGCCCACCCGCCCAGGCGCCCAGTGGCCGACGGCGCCGAGCCACGACCCTTCGGCGCCCGTGGGGCGAGCCGCGACGGCGAGGACCGGCGTGCGGTCCCGCCTGCCCGGGATGAGCCGCGCTTGGGCGGTCGCTGAGGTCGTCCGGGCACTTCCGGTGAACCTGCCGGCGGCTGTCGCCGGTCGGGCGTGCCTGCGCCTAGCCTGGGCGGATGGCGGTCGTCAGAAGTCGCAAGGCCCGGGCGGCACGCAAGCGCAAGCGCCGGATGGACAGCGTCGAGCATGATCTGACCGACGCGCAGTGGGCCGCGCTCCAGGACGCCTGGGGTGGTTGCGCCTACTGCGGGGCGACGGGCACGCCGCTGCAGCGCGATTGCGTGCTGCCGATCTCGCGTGGCGGTCGCTACACGCTCGACAACATCGCGCCGGCGTGCCGCTCGTGCAACGCCAGCAAGTGCAATGACGAGGTCACGGCCTGGCTGCGGCGCAAGCGGCTCGACGAGCGGGCGTTCCTCGTGCGCCACATCGAGATCCAGGCCGCCCTGGCCAGCGCGGCGCCCGCTGCGCCGACTGCGCCGGCTGCGGGCGAATAGCCGTCGCACGCCGCCCGCCCCCGCCTCCGGGCCGGGCGATTCGTACCATATGACCATGACGGCGCACCGCGTGGCCGCCCGTCCAGCGGGCGGTCCCCACGCGCCCGCGCCCGGGCTGGTCTACGACGCGATCCTCGCGGTCGGGGTGGCGGCGACCCTCGCTCTGCTGATCTGGGCGGATGTGGGCGACGCGCAAACTGACGGGTGGGCCTACCTGTGGGCGGTCGGTCTCGGCGCGTTGATGTTCATCCGCCGCTCCTTCCCGACGCTGGTGGTGGCCCTCACCGTGGTGGGATTCGTCGCGTACTACGTGGCGGGCTACACGCCGATCGGCGTCGCCGCCCCAGTGGCCGCGGCGGTGTTCTCCGCCGCTGAGGCGGCCCGGCTGCCGTCGGCGATCGGCGGCGCCGCGGTCGTCGTGGGGGTGTCCGTGGCCTACCGGCTTTCGGCGGGCCAGGACCCGACGTTCGTGCTGGGCTACGACCTGCCCCAGAACGTCTTGGCCCTGGCCGCGGCCATCGCGCTCGGTGACAGCATCCGGTCGCGACGGGAGGTCCAGCGGCAGGCCGCCAGGATCGCCGTGATGACCGCCGAGCAGTATCGGCACGACGCCGAGAAGCACGTGCTAGCCGAGCGGTTGTCGACATCCCGCGAGCTGCACGACTCCATCGGGCACGCGTTGGCCGTGATCTCCCTGCACACCGAGGTCGCGCGCGAGGCGACGACCGGCGATGAGACGCGTCGCGCGCTCGACGTGGTCGGGGCCACGACCTCGGAGGCGA
>JAEWEI010000116.1 GCA_023389545.1 Actinomycetes bacterium
ACTCGAGCGCCCCCGCCACGGCGTGCTGGTCGCGGCGCCGAACCACTCCTTGATCATCGTGCACCCCATCGAGGGCCTCTCGGTGCTCGACGCGATGCGGACGCTGATCGGCATGGCCGCCGATCAGTCCAACGGTCCCGGCGGGCTCAGCGACAACGTGTTCTTCTGGCGGGACGGCGTCCTCGAGCAGGTCACCCGCCGATCGCCGGAGCAGCACGTCGGTGCCGGCCGACCAGGAGGCCACCGTGTCGGCCGCGGCCAGCGCGCGCGGCGGCACGGTCAGGGCGCCGATCCTGCGCCCCGCCCTCGCCACCGAGCACATGCCCACCGACGAGCGGCGGAACATGCGCCGCTGCGTGCGCGGGCTCGAACGCGCGACCGGGGGGCCGTTGGAACTGCACGACCTGAGCGCGGATCCGGCTGCGGACGACGAGTTCCTCGACCTGCAGGCGTCCGGCTGGAAGGGGGACCGCGGGCAGGGGGGCGCGGCGCTGCGGCTGGACCCGCCCGGCCTGCGCTGGTTCCGCGAGGTCGTGTCCCAATTCCGAGAGGACGGCGACCTGCACGTCATCCGGCTCGCCGCGAGCGGCCAGACGCTGTGGATCGGCTACGGCCTGCGATCCGGGGGCGCGTACTTCGGGTTCCTGGACGCCTACGCCGAGGACCACGCCCGGTACAGCCCGGGGTCGATGGGCCGCGTGGCGGCGATGACGCACGTGTTCGGATCGACCGACGCCCCGTTCTTCGACCCGGCCTTCGACGCGAGGTACGCCACCGGCGCGCGGATCTTCCCCGATCGGCGCGCCCAGGTTGACCTGCTCGTGTCGACCAAGGGGCTTGCCGCCCGCTCGGTGCTCCGCGCGGCGCCCCTGGCGCGGCGATTGAGCGCGCACGCGGCCGCGGCGCACCGCCTGCGCGGATGACACGTCGGGCGGCGGTCGCCTAGCATCACCCCGGAGTCGCCGCACCGGCGCACGACCACGTCGGGGAAGCACAGTGATCAAGATCGGCATCGTCGAGGACGATGCAGCAAGCTCGGCCCTTCTCGTCGACTATCTGCGTCGGTACGAGGGGGAGCACGGGGAGGCGTTCGACGTCTCGATGTTCTCCGACGGCAGCCAGGTGGTGTCCGGCTACCGCCCAGGCTTCGACATCCTGCTGCTCGACGTGCAGATGCCCGGGCTCGACGGGTTCAGCGCCGCGAAGCACATCCGCCAGGTGGACCAGGACGTCGTCATCATGTTCATCACCAACATGACGCAGCACGCGATCCGGGGATACGAGGTGGACGCGCTGAGCTACGTGCTCAAGCCCGTGTCGTACTTCGCGTTCTCCCAGGAGATCAAGCGCTCGATCGCCCGGCTGCGCCGCCGCTCAGCGGACTACATGCTGCTCACCGTCGACGGAGGACTGGTGCGCATCGCGACGAGCGACATCGTGTTCCTCGAGAGCGCGAAGCACCGCACCGTCGTGCACACCATCGACGGCAGGTACTCGGTCGTCGCCCCGCTCAAGACGATGGAGGCCGAGCTCGAGGGCAAGGACTTCTTCCGCAGCAACAGCGGCTACCTGGTGAACCTGCGGCACGTCCTGGCGGTGCAGCAGAACAGCGCCGTGATGGTGGGCGGCCATGACCTGCTGATCAGCCGCCCTCGCAAGAAGGCGTTCCTCGCGGCGCTCACCGACTACCTCGGCGGGCGGAACGCGTGATCCTGGAGACCCTGCCGGACATCCCCCGGTACCTCACCGGCGTGGCCGAGTGGGCGGCCTGCCTGCTGTACGTGGCCACGCGCCGTTCCCGAGGTGGTCGGCCACGACTCGCGCTGCTGGCCATCGTGGCGCTCGCGGCGCAGGTGGGCGTGCAGGAGCTCGCGGGCCAGCTCCCGTTGGCCTTCTGGCCCCTGGGGATGGCGGCGGCGGTGGCCTGCATGTACGCGTTCATCCTCGCGGCGAGCCAGGTCTCGGCCCGGGACGCCGGGTACTTCTGCGCACGGGCGCTGGTGCTCGCCGAGCTCGTCGCGGCACTGCACTGGCAGGTGCACTGCTTCTTCTTCCTGCCCGAAGGGCGCCCCGGCGTGCTCTGGCAGAGGGTGTTCTTCGTCGCCGTGTACGCGGCCGCCTTCGTCGTGGCCTACCTCATGGAGTCCAGGCACTTCCGGCGCGCGCAGGCGCTCGACGTCAGCCACCGCGAACTGGCGTCAGCGGGGGCCATCGCGCTGGTGACGTTCTTCATGAGCAACATCAGCTTCCTCAACGCGAACACCCCGTTCAGCGGCCGGCTGGGGTTGGAGATCTTCTACATCCGCACCCTGGTGGACCTGTGCGGCTTCGTGGCGCTGTACGCCCAGCAGGGGCACCGGCTGCAACAGCGCGCCCGGGCCGAAGTCAAGTCGATCGACGGGATCCTGCGCATCCAGCATGAGCAGTACCTGCAGTCCAAGCGCAGCATCGAGGTCGTCAACCGCAAGTACCACGACCTCAAGCACCAGATCGATGTGATCCGCGCGGAGGGGGATCCGAAGAAGAAGGCGTCCTTCCTGGACGACCTCGAGGCCAGCATCCAGGACTACGGGGCGCAGGCCGACACCGGCAACGGGGTGCTCGACGTCATCCTGACGACGAAGGCCACGGAGTGCGCCGAGCGGGGCATCGACCTGACCTACGTCGCCGACGGCTCGATGCTCGACTTCATGTCCGCGATGGACGTCTCGGCGGTGTTCGGCAACGCGCTCGACAACGCGATCGACGGCGCGATGCAGGTGCCCGAACCGGAGCGGCGGCTCATCAAGGTGGCGTTGTTCGCCCGCGACTCCTTCGTGGTGGTGACGTTCGAGAACTACTTCACGGGCGAGCTGCGGATGGAGAACGGCGACATCGTGACCCGCAGGCCGGACCGGGACCGGCACGGCTACGGGCTCAAGTCCATCCGCTACACCGCGGAGAAGTACGGCGGCTCGATGACCGTCAACACGGAGGACGACTGGTTCGTGCTGCGGATCCTCCTGCCGATGCCGCGCACGCGCCCAGCCGCCCGGCGGGCGCGCGCCTCCCGGGCGCTTGAGGCGGGCCCCACGCGCTAGCGGCGCCCGGCGCCCGCCACGATCGTCCCCTGCGCCCAGAACTGCAGCGCCGAGGCGATGGCCATGTGCATGTCGAGGTACAGGTAGCTGCCGAGCCGACCGCCGAAGTGCACCTGGGGTTCGCCCGCGGCGAGCTCGCGGTACTGGCGGAGGCGCTCGCGGTCGGCCGGGGTGCTCACCGGGTAGTACGGCTCGTCGTCCGGGCCAGCCGGGCGGGAGAACTCGCGTGCGATGACGGTCCGATCCTGCGCGTGGCGGTCCTCGCGCTCAGGGTGGAAGTGCCGGAACTCGTGGATGCGCGTGTACGGCACGTCCAGGTCCGGGTAGTTCATGACGCTGGTGCCCTGGAAGTCGCGCACGGGCAGGGTCTGCGTCTCGAGGTCGAGCGTGCGCCAGGCGAGCGGCCCCGCGCTGTGGTCGAAGTACCTGTCGACGGGCCCGGTGTAGACGACCGGGACCTGGCCGCGCACGCGGTCCTTGGAGTACGGCTGCGTGGAGTCGAAGAAGTCGACGCCGAGCCGCACGTCGATGCGCGGGTGCGACGCCATGGCCTCGAGCCACGGCCCGTACCCGTGGGCGGGCAGCCCCTCGTACGTGTCCGAGAAGTAGCGGTTGTCGTACGTGTACCGCACGGGCAGCCGGGCGATGACGGAGGCCGGCAGCTCACGCGGGTCCGTCTGCCACTGCTTGTGGGTGTACCCGCGGATGAACGCCTCGTACAGCGGGCGGCCGATCAGCGCGACCGCCTTGTCCTCGAGGTTCGCGGCCGAATCGGCGTCGACGCCGGCCTGCGCGGCCTGCTCCGCGATGAGCGCCTGCGCGGCGGCGGGGCCCATCGCCGTGTGGAAGAACTGGTTGAGGGTGCCCAGGTTGATGGGCAGCGGGTACACCGTCCCGGCGTGCGTGCTGTAGACGCGGTGCCGGTAGTCGGTGAACGCCGTGAAGCGCCGCGCGTACGTCCACACCCGCTCATTCGAGGTGTGGAAGATGTGCGACCCGTAGCGGTGCACCTCGATCCCGGTGGCCTCGTCGACCGAGCTGTAGGCGTTGCCGCCCACGTGGTCGCGGCGGTCGATGACGACGACGTCGAGCCCGGACTGCGCCGCCTGCTCGGCGACCGTCAGGCCGTACAAGCCGGCGCCGACGACGAGCAGGTCCATCTGGAAGGCCTCCGGATCACGTGGATGGCGGGGCGAGTCCCCGCGTGGCGGCAGCAGTCTAGGTCGCGTCTCCCGGCGTGCCCGCGTCCGCCGGGGAGGAGCGCAGATCGTGCGCCTGAACCGACAGAACGTGCCGGTCCGCGCGATTCGCCTTGCGCGCAGGCTCATGTGTTCTACTCCCGGGCGCAGCGGCTGCCGGACTCCTCGCCGGACGCGGCAGTGTTCGAAGGAGTCATCTCGGTGAGCAGCAGGACGTACCTGGCCCTCTGGGCGCCGGTGCTGGCACTTGTCCTCGTCCTCGCGGTCGCCGCGAACGTCCTCCTGGGGGTCTACTCCCACTGGGTCGGCTCCCGGCTGGGGACGGGGACGTCCACGATCACCAACGCGGACGCCGCAGCCGGGTGGGACACCACCTATTACGAGTCGGACTTCCGGACCGCCGCGGAGGCGAGGGCCTCCGCCGAGGCGCTCGCGGAGTCGATCCAGGGCGAGGGCGTCGTCCTGCTCAAGAACGAGGCGCAGGCCCTCCCGCTCACGGGCGAGGGGCTCAAGGTGACCCTGCTGGGCCGTGGCGCGGTGGACCCGGTGTACGGCGGGGGCGGCTCGGGCTCGACCGACACGACGGGCGCCGTCGACGTGCGCGCGGCCCTGGAGGGCGCGGGCTTCGAGGTCAACGACGTGGTGCACCAGCTGCTGGCCGACTACGCGTCGACCACTCCGCGCAAGGGCATCGTCATGGACAAGCCCGCCGAGTCCGACTTCGCCATCGGTGAGATGCCGGTCACGGGCTACACCGACAGGGCCGTCGCGACCTTCGCGGACTTCCCCGACGCGGCCATCGTCGTCATCAGCCGCGCGGGCGGCGAAGGCGGAGACCTGGCGACGAGCATGGAGGGCTGGGACCCGCACTACTCCGCCGGACAGCACCAGCTCGAGCTGAGCCTGGACGAGCGGCAGACGATCGCGCTCGCGCAGCAGCACTTCGACACCGTCATCGTCATGGTGAACGCCAGCACCAGCATGGAGCTGGGCCTGGTGCAGGATGACCCGGGTGTCGACGCCATCCTCCAGGTCGGCTCGCCCGGCCCGTTCGGCTTCCATGCCGTCGCCCAGGTGCTGACCGGCGCGGTGAACCCGTCGGGACGCACCGTCGACCTCTACTCGGCGGACTTCACGCGGGACCCGACGTTCGCCAACGTGGGCGACTTCCAGTACACGGGACTCGACAGCCCCACGGGCGACGGCTACCTCGTGCAGTACGAGGAGGGTGTCTACCTCGGCTACCGCTACTACGAGACGGCGGCCGTCGAGGGCTTCCTCGACTACGACCAGGCCGTCGTCTACCCGTTCGGCCACGGCCTGAGCTACACGACGTTCGACTGGGATCTCGCGGACGCCTCACTGGGCGACGTCGACGGCGAGATCACTGTCGACGTCACGGTCACGAACACCGGGAGCATGGCGGGCAAGGACGTCGTCGAGCTCTACTACTCGGCTCCGTACACCCCCGGCGGGATCGAGAAGGCCGCAGTGGTGCTGGGCGCGTTCGAGAAGACCGCGCTGCTCGCCCCCGGCGAGTCACAGACCCTCACCCTGGCCCTAGCCGTGGAGGACATGGCGTCCTACGACTACAGGGCCGAGCGGGCCTACGTCCTCGAGGCGGGCGACTACCAGGTCACCGTGCGAACGGACTCGCACAGCGTCGCGGCCGGCGTCGAGCCGATCACGTACACGGTGGACGAGGCTGTCGTCTACAGCGGCGACCAGCACCGGGCCAGCGATGCGACCCAGGCCACCAACCGGTTCGACGACGTCTCCGCGGCGTTCACGGACACACCGGAAGACGGCAAGATCCTCAACCTGTCCCGTGCCGACTTCGCCGGGACGTTCCCGACGGCCCCCACGGCCGCCGACCTGGCCGCGTCCCCCGATGTCGTCGCCGGGTTCGCGGCCTACGACCACGCCGCCGCCGCGGTGGCCTCCGACGCCGAGATGCCGACGCAGGGCGCCGACGGCGACCTGGGCCTGATCGACATGCGCGGCCTGGACTACGACGACCCGCAGTGGGAGGCGCTGCTCGACCAGGTCACCGTCGATGAGATGACCGACGTGATCCTCAACGGCGCGTACACCACCGGGGCCATCCACAGCATCGTCAAGGAGGCCACCGGCGAGCTCGACGGCCCCGCCGGACTCAGCTCGTTCATCAACGACGCGATCTCCGGGGTGGGCTACCCGTCGCAGGTCGTCATCGGGCAGACCTGGAACCGGGACCTCGCCCACAAGCTGGGCGTCTCGATCGGCAACGAGGGCCTGGCCCTGGGCGTCAACGGCTGGTATGCCCCGGCGGTGAACCTGCACCGAACGCCGTTCGGCGGCCGGAACTTCGAGTACTACTCCGAGGACGGGGTGCTGTCCGGCGAGCTGGCGGCGCAGGTGGTCTCCGGCGCGGCGTCGAAGGGCGTCTACACCTTCGTCAAGCACTTCGCGCTGAACGACCAGGAGGCGCGCCGCATCGAGAACGGCGTCGCCACCTGGGCCAATGAGCAGACGATTCGCGAGATCTACCTCAGGCCGTTCGAGATCGCCCTGAAGAAGGCCTCTGCGCAGATCGAGTACCTCGCCGACGACGCGGGGACCGTCGCCACCCGCGAGATCGGCGCCACGGCCGTCATGAGCTCCTTCAACCGCATCGGCACGACGTGGGCCGGCGGATCCGAGGCGCTCATGGGCGCCGTCCTGCGGGACGAGTGGGGCTTCCGCGGCATGGCGATCACCGACTTCAACCTCTACGGGCACATGTCGCCGGACCAGGGCATCAGCGCGGGCTCCGACCTGATGCT
>JAEWEI010000134.1 GCA_023389545.1 Actinomycetes bacterium
GGGTCGGCCAGACGGGCGTGGTGGGCCTGCTGAGGAACGGCCCAGGGCCGGTCGCGTTGCTGCGGGCGGACATGGACGCCCTGCCGGTCAAGGAGGACACCGGGCTCGACTACGCGAGCACCGTCACCGCGACTGATCAGGACGGCACAACCGTTCCCGTCGACCACGCGTGCGGCCACGACCTGCACACCACGTGCCTGCTGGGCGCCGCCGAGGCGTTGGCCCGCGACACGGGGAGCTGGTCGGGCACGCTGCTGCTCGTGTTCCAGCCCGCCGAGGAGCTGGGCGCCGGAGCCCAGGCGATGGTCGACGACGGGCTGTACACGAGGTTCCCGAAGCCCGATGTGGTGCTGGGCCAGCATGTGGCCCCCTTTGCCGCCGGCAGGATCGCGGCGCATCCGGGCCCGGCGTATGCGGGCTCGGACTCGCTGCGGGTGCGCCTGGTCGGCAAGGGGGCGCACGGGTCGATGCCCCAGGCGTCGATCGATCCCATCGTCATGGCCGCCGCCACGGTGCTGCGCTTGCAGACAGTCATCTCGCGGGAGGTCCCGAGCACGGCGACAGCGGTGCTCACCGTCGGCTCGGTGCATGCCGGCGACGCGGCGAACGTCATCCCGGGCGAGGCCGAGCTACAACTGAACATCCGGAGCTACGACGCCGATGTGCGGCAGCACATCCTCGACAGCGTCGACCGCATCGTGCGGGGCGAGGCCGCGACGGCAGGGGCGCCACAGGAGCCGACGATCACCGAGATCGAGCGGTTCCCCGTGGTGGTGAACGACCCCGTGGCGCTGAAGAAGACCCTCGACGTGTTCGCGGCGTGGCTCGGAGCGGACAAGGTCATGGACCCCGGCGCGGGCGCCGGCAGCGAGGACGTCGGCATCTTCGCGACAGCCGCCGGCGCTCCCCTGTCCTACTGGCTGCTGGGCGGCGCCGACCCGTCGCTGTTCACCACCGGGGACATGAGCGACCCGGCGCTGCGGACCGTGCCCTCCAACCACTCCCCGCACTACGCGCCCGTCATCGAGCCGACGCTGACGATCGGCGTGAGCGCGCTCGTCCTCGCGGCACGGGCCTGGCTGCCGCCCGCGTGAGCGCCGTCGCTCCCCCGGCGAGCCCGTCCGCATTCTGAGATCTAGTCTGAATCGGACACGGAGCCGCCCGTGGGGGGCGACTCGCCAAGCGAGGAGGAGCACCGTGCCGAGCAACAGAGCCGTTGCCTACAAGGGGCCAGGCATCGTCGAGGTCATCGACACCGACTACCCCGATTTCGAGCTGCACGACGGGCCAGGGGTGAACCCGGCCAACATCGGGAGGAAGGTCCCGCACGGAGCCATCCTCAAGACCGTCGCGACCAACATCTGCGGATCCGACCAGCACATGGTGCGCGGGCGCACCACGGCGCCGCCGAACCTGGTGCTGGGCCACGAGATCACCGGCGAGGTGGTCGAGCTCGGCTCGGACGTCGAGTTCATCAAGGTCGGCGACCTGGTGTCGGTGCCGTTCAACATCTCCTGCGGGCGATGTCGCAACTGCAAGGAGCGCAAGACCGGCGTCTGCCTGAACGTGAACCCGGACCGCCCCGGCAGCGCGTACGGGTACGTGGACATGGGCGGCTGGGTGGGCGGGCAGGCCGAGTACGTGCTGGTGCCGTACGCCGACTGGAACCTGCTGAAGTTCCCCGACAAGGACCAGGCGATGGAGAAGATCCTCGACCTGGCGATGCTGTCGGACATCTTCCCCACCGGCTTCCACGGCGCGGTGACGGCAGGCGTCGGAGTCGGGTCGACCGTCTACGTCGCGGGCGCCGGGCCTGTGGGGCTCGCGGCAGCCACGAGCGCGCTGCTGCTGGGCGCCGCCGCCGTGATCGTCGGGGACATGAACGCCGACCGCCTCGCCCAGGCCCGCAGCTTCGGCTGCGAGACCGTGGACCTCACGCAGGGCGACCCGGCCGACCAGATCGAGCAGATCCTCGGCGTCCCCGAGGTCGACTGCGCCGTCGACGCCGTCGGATTCGAGGCAAAGGGACACGGCCACGACTCCGGGCACGAGGCGCCAGCAACAGTCCTCAACTCGCTGATGGACATCACCGCCGCCGGCGGCGCGCTCGGCATCCCCGGGCTCTACGTCACCGGCGACCCGGGCGGCATCGACGAGGCCGCGCAGAAGGGCTCGCTGTCGCTGAGCCTCGGCACCGGGTGGGCCAAGTCGCTGTCCTTCACGACCGGGCAGTGCCCCGTCATGAAGTACAACCGGGGCCTGATGATGGCGATCCTCGGCGACCGCGTGCACATCGCAGACAACGTCAACGCCGTCCCGATCTCGCTCGACGAGGCGCCGACGGGGTACGCGGAGTTCGACGCCGGGGCTGCCCGCAAGTACGTGCTCAACCCGAACGGGTACCTCGCCGCAGCCTGAGCGAGGTGCTGCGGAGGGGTGGTTCACGTCGACCACCCCTCCGCGCGCTCCACCACTTGATTCTCTGTGTGGGCGCTGCTGAAGTACCGGCATGAGTCTGCTCATCCCCCAGGACCGCGTGCTGCTCACTGGCGACTCGATCACCGACTAGGGCCGTGACCGCACCGACCCGACGAGCCTCGGCACCGGGTACGCGATGGTGGTGGCGTCGCTCGCCGGGGCCCGTCGCCCGGATCTGGGGCTGACGTTCCTCAACCGGGGCGTCGGCGGCGACACCTCCACGATGCTGCGCGACAGGTGGCAGCAGGACGCGCTCGACCTGGAGCCCACGGTGGTGTCAATCCTCATCGGCATCAACGACACCTGGCGGCGCTTCGAGGGCGGCGGCGCGCCCACGTCGACCGACGAGTACGAGGACGCGCTCCGGTCGATCCTGGACGCGACGCGGGACGCCCTGGGCGCGCGGATGGTGCTCATCGAGCCGTTCCTCACGCCGGTGAAGCCCGAGCAGCACGCCTGGCGCTCCGACCTTGACCCGCGCATCGCTGTGGTGCGACGACTCGCCGCCGAGTACCGGGCGACGCTCGTGCCGGCGGACGGGCTGTTCGCGGCGGCCGCGGTGCGCACCTCCCCCGAGCAGTGGTGCTTCGACGGCGTGCACCCGACGGCGGCCGGGCACGGGCTGCTCGCGCAGGCGTGGCTCGACGCGGTGGGCGTGCGCTGAGCGAAGCCGCGTTGCGCTGTGGGTGGACGACCTTTGCGCACGTCAACGGGACGGGATAGCGTCATAGGCATCT
>JAEWEI010000138.1 GCA_023389545.1 Actinomycetes bacterium
TCGGACTGGCGGACGGTGCGGCGATTGAGCGCCTCGCTCAGCGCATCGTGTCGGAGGGACTCTCGGTGCGCGCGGTCGAAGAGATCGTCTCACTCGGGGGAGAGGAGGAGCCGAAGCGCCGTCAGCCTCGTGCGGGCGAGCGGAACGAGGCACTCGATGAGCTGGCCTCACGACTCTCCGACAGGCTGGACACGCGAGTGAAGATCAACCTCGGCAAGTCCAGGGGCCGGCTGACGGTCGAGTTTGCCTCCGTGCAGGACCTCAACCGCATTCTGGAGAGCCTGACGCCTGATGAGCCGGGCTTCCTCCGCTCCTGAGCGAGCCCAGTTTCACGTGAAACGGCCAGTCGGAACACTCCGGCTGGCCGTTTCACGTGAAACACGCTTTTAGCGTCGAGCGGGACGCCGATGCGGCTCGCGGGGCCAGCGCGCTCGCTAGCAGAGCTTCGTTGAGTGCGTGGTTGGTCCGTGGCTCGCGCCGGCGTGGACGGGTGCCCTGGGTTAGCGGCACGACGGGACGACAGCACGACGGGACGACGGGACCACGGGACGACGGGACCACGGGACCACGGGACCACGGGACCACGGGACGGCGGGACGGCGGCAGACGGGCAACCCCACGAGAGCCCGGAACCCAGTGGCGGTGCACGAGGAGTGGGCCTAGCCGGGCGAGGACACGATCCCGGACCGCGTGTGCCTAGCGGCGTGCCGAGTCACGTGCCTTGTCAGCGCAGCGCACCCAGGGTGGCGTCAGGACTGACTGGCGTCAGGACTGTCGTGCGGCCTCGGCCAGTGCGCGGTACAGCGCGCTGAGCTCGTGCCCTGCGGCCTCTGCCGCCTGGGGGAAGAGTGAGGTCTCGGTCATGCCGGGCGCGACGTTGACCTCGAGGAAGTAGATGACCCCGTCGTCGCCGATGATGAGGTCGGTGCGCGACAGATGCCGGAGTCCCAGGGCTCGGTGTGCGTTGACGGCGGCCTGGCCTGCGCGTTCGGCCACTTCTGGTGACAGGCGGGCGGGTGTGAAGTACTCGGTTCGGCCGGGGTTGTAGCGCGCGTCGTAGTCGTAGGCGCCGTCGGTGACGATCTCCACGGCAGGCAAGGCCTGCGGGCCGGCGCCCACGTCGATGACGCTCACGGCGACCTCGGTGCCGCTGATCGCCCGCTCGATGAGCGCAGTGTCGCCGTAGGCGAAGCAGTCGACCATCGCACGGGGCAGTTCTGCCGCGTCACGGACGAGGGTCACCCCGAGGGCCGAGCCGCCTGTGGCGGGCTTCACCACGAGGGGGAGGCCGAGCCGTTGGACGATGGCGTCGAGAACCCGGTTCGCGCCGAGCTCGCGGAAGAGGCTCTGGGGGAGGGTGACGAACTCCGGGGTGTCGATCCCGTCGCGAGCGACGACCGTCTTCGCGATCGGCTTGCTCCAGGCGATGCGGCTGGCGCGGGGACCGGTGCCGAGGCACTGCATGCCGAGCAGTTCGAGGACATCGCGCACAGAGCCGTCCTCACCGCTGGCGCCGTGCAGCAGAGGCCACACGATGTCGGGCGCGGTCTCGAGGAGCGCGGGAACGAGGTCGGCGTCGACGTCGTGCACTGTCACTTCGGCCCCTGAGGCGCGCAGGGCGTCGGCGACGCGTCGACCGGAGCGCAGAGACACGTCGCGCTCATGGGAGAGGCCACCCGCGAGGATGACGACGCGCAGGGGGGAGAGGCTGGTGGTGTCGTTCACGGGGCGGGGACTCCGGGTTCTGCAAGGACGGTGCTCGATCCGCGGTGGTCGAGCGGGGGATAGCTCGGGTGGATCAGGCCATCACGTGAGGTCGGGTCCGGGGGCCTGGATCGTGTGGTTCGGCGTCCCCGGCCCGGTGCCGAACAGCGACACGAGCTCGCTCTCACCGGCGACGACGCCCGCCAGGCGGCGCACGCCCTCGCGGATGCGCTCGGGGGTGGGGAAGCAGAACGAGAGCCGCATGTGGTCGGCTCCCTGCCCGTCGGCGTAGAAGGCGGTTCCTGGGACGTAGGCGACCCGGGACGTGACGGCACGGGGGAGCATCGCCTTCGCGTCGAGCCCGTCGGGGAGCCGCACCCAGGTGTAGAACCCGCCGTTGGGCACTGTCCAGCTCGCGTCGGGGAGGTGCTCGGCGAGCGCGCCGATCATCGCGTCGCGCCGCTCTCGGTAGAGCTCCCGGAAGGACTTGACCTGCCCCTTCCAGTCGCACGTGGACAGGTACGCGCTGATGGCGAGCTGCGAGGCGTTCGACGGGCAGAGGATCGCGGACTCGCTGGCCAGCACGAGCTTCTCGCGGACGGCGTGGGGTGCGACCGCCCATCCGACGCGGTAGCCGGGAGCGAAGGTCTTGGAGAAGGAGCCGAGGTAGATGACGCCGTCATCGTCCAGGGCGCGCATCGCGGGGATGGGGTCGCCGTCGAATCCGAGGAGCCCGTAGGGGTTGTCCTCGAGCACGAGGACGCCATGCCGGCGGGCGATCTCCAGGATCTGCGGGCGTCGCTCTGCGGAGAGCGTGACTCCGGCCGGGTTGTGGAAGTTCGGCACGGTGTAGAGGAGCTTGACGCGGCGGCCCTCGCGTTCGAGCGAGGTGAGAGTCTCCTCGAGGGCTGCGGGGATGAGCCCGTTCTCGTCGAGGGGGACGTGCACGACGTCGGCCTGGTAGGCGCTGAAGACGCCCAGTGCGCCGACATAGGACGGCGCCTCGGCCACGATGACGTCACCCGGGTCGACGAAGATGCGCGTCACCAGGTCAAGCGCTTGTTGCGAGCCAGTGGTGACGACCACGTCGTCGGGGTGGGCGGTGATCCCCTCAAGGCGCATCACCTCGAGGATCTGCTCACGCAGCCCCTCGTCGCCCTGCCCCGAGCCGTACTGCAGTGCGGTGGTGCCGCGCGTGGCGACGACGCGCTGGGTCAGCTCGCCGAGGATGTCGAGTGGCAGGCCGTCGAGGTACGGCATGCCACCGGCGAGCGAGACGACCTCGGGTCGGTTGGCCACGGCGAACAGCGCGCGGATCTCAGAGGCACGCATGCCCTGGGTGCGTGCGGCGTAGGACGACAACCAGGGGTCGAGCCTGGTGCCGGCGGCAGCCGCGTGCGGGGGGTTGCCCGACGCAGCGCCGTCGGGAGTCAGGTTCTCGCTCACCTTCCGAGTGTCGCACGCGCGAGCGCCGCCGACGTCCCGCAGTCCATGCGCCGCGGGAACTGACACCGCACCGTCACAACCCCGGCCCGGCACGCACGACCCCGCACTGGCGCCCGCGCCCCGCGCGCGAGCGCCGCAGACGGGCCGCGGAGCCCTCTCAGGCGCCGGTGGAGGCCTCGGCCAGCACCTCGTCGAGCTCCTTGGCGATGGCCTGCTTGGGGCGGGCTCCGATGACGGTCCGCGCGAGCTCGCCACCCACGTAGAAGTTCAGCGTGGGGATGGACACGACGCTGTAGCGCGCTGTGACCTCGGGGTTCTCATCCGAGTTGAGCTTGACGATCTTCACGCGGCCCGCGTACTCGTCGGCCAGCTCCTCGAGCACGGGCGCGACCATGCGGCACGGCCCGCACCAGGGCGCCCAGAAGTCGACGACGACCGGGAGATCGGCGTCGAGTACCTCGGACTGGAAGGTGGCGTCAGTGACGTCGGGGGTGGTGCTCATACGGCCTTCTCCTCTTCCACGAGCGCGCCCGGGATCTCGGACGGGGACGCCGGATCGACATGGGCGAGCGCGGCGAGGTAGTTCTGTGCGTCGATGGCCGCCGAGCAGCCGGTGCCGGCGGCGGTGATCGCCTGTCGGTAGGTGTGGTCCACGACGTCGCCGCACGCGAAGACGCCCGGCAGGTTGGTGGCGGTGGTGCGGCCGACGACCTCGATGTAGCCGTTCTCGTCGACGTCCACCTGGCCGACGACGAGCTCGGAGCGCGGCACGTGCCCGATGGCCACGAACACCCCAGCGGCGCCCACCTCACGCTCGGCGCCGGTGACGGTGTCGCGCAGGGTGACCCCGGTGACCTTGTCGGCGCCGTGGATCGCCACGACCTCGCTGTTCCACGCGAAGTTGATCTTCGGGTTCGCGCGGGCGCGGTCGGCCATGATCTTCGAGGCGCGCAGGTCGTCGCGGCGGTGCACGATCGTGACGCTCTTGCCGAACCGGGTCAGGAACGTGGCCTCCTCGACGGCGGAGTCGCCGCCGCCGATCACCAGGATGTCCTGGTCACGGAAGAAGAACCCGTCGCAGGTGGCGCACCAGGACACTCCACGGCCGGACAAGCGCTTCTCGTCGGGCAGGCCCAGCTCGCGGTACGCGGAACCGGTGGACAGGATCACAGCCAGGGCGCGGAACACGTCACCGCTGCCCAGCTCGACCGTCTTGACGTCGCCGGTGAGGTCCATCTTCACGACGTCGTCCCAGAGGATCTCGGCGCCGAACTTCTCGGCCTGCTTCTGTAGGTTCTCCATGAGCTCGGGACCCTGGATGCCATCGGGGAAGCCGGGGAAGTTCTCGACCTCTGTGGTGTTCATCAGGGCGCCGCCAGCGGTGACCGATCCGGCGACGACCAGCGGGGCCAGGCCGGCACGCGCCGCATAGATCGCTGCGGTGTACCCGGCGGGGCCGGAGCCGACGATGATGAGGTCGCGCGGGAGGGGCTGCTCAGTCACTTGACGTCCTTGGCGGTCGCGGGTCGGTGTCGACAGCAGAACTGTCTGTCGATCTCTTCTGTTCCCCGACCCGTGGACAACGGGCTGGGGCGGAGTGATCGGCGGCGTCAGGAGAGGGTGATCTCCGTGAGCTCGATGAGGTAGCCGCCGCTCGTTGCCGTGGGCAGCTCGGTGAACCAGATGACGAGGGAGTCGGTGGTGACCGGCTCGGAGAATTCGAGCACGGTGTCCGGTGACATGGCGCCGCTGGCGAGCACGGAGCCGGACTCCGGGTCGGCTGCGGTGCCCTCGCGCACCTCGACCTGGCCTCCGGAGCCGTTGACGTGCAGAGTCACACTGTTGACGGTGGCGGATCCGTCCAGGGTGAGGACGATGCCGACCTTCGGCTTGCGCGGCCCGAGGAAGTTCGAGTTGTTGTAGGTGTGCGTCTTCCAGAAGGTCGCCGGGTCGCCGTCGAACGCGCGCCCGATGATGTCCTCGTACTCCCCGTCGTCATCTGACGGGTCGATGGTGGTCGCGGAGGCGATGACCGGGGCCGCGCCGGCGTTGGCGGTGCGGCTCGGGGTGGGTTCGGCGGACGCGCTCTGCTGTTGCTCCGTCGTGGGGCTCTGCTCCGACTCGTCCGAGGTCCCGGACGTCGCCGCGGGGGCGGCTCCCGCGTTGTCATCCGCTCCGCCGATGGGGCGGAACAGGGACGTGAGGGCGACGATGACGCCGATCACCAGCAGGGCGCCGACGACGAGCAGGACGAGCTTCGTGGGGTCGAAGCGGCGCGTGGTGACCGTCTCGTCGTCATCGGCCGTTGACGCGAAGTCGAAAGGGCTGGTGGGGAGGCTCGGTGGAACCGGCGGGGGAGCGGCAGGCCCGGAGGGCATCGCCGCGGTGCGCTGCACAGTGCCGACCGGGATGGGGGCCCCCGTGGGCCGGGCCTGCGCCAGCCCGGGCTGGGGTGCGCCATTCTGGGGCCGAGGAGGCGTCTGGGCGGCGGCTGGCCCGCTGGCGGCCTCGGCGGCCCACCCGGAGGCCCCGGGGCCATGCGCGGTGGACGAGAACGCGCCGCGGCCGCGCGGGGCGGCGGGCGGGGGCGTGCCAGGACGGCCCGATCCTGCGGTCGGCTGGTCGTTGAACGCCGAGCGCACCGACTGCCGCTCGACGCGGCCGGGCATGGCCAGCTGCGCGGTGGACGCGGGGTCGGGCTCTGCGGGCGCGCCCTGCACGGGCTCCTGCAGCATCGTCCGGTCGGTTTCCACGGCGGTGTCGAGCGGGCCGAGGGTGCGGATCTCACCCCACGGCTCGAGCTCGCGGACGAGCTCCGCGGGGCTGCGCGGCCCGTCGTCATGCGGCCCCAGCGTCACAGCGCACAGCGTGTCGAGGTCGGCGCGGACGTTCTCGGCGAGGTCCGCGGGAGCGGCCAGCGTGCCGTCGACCACGGGCGCCGCGGGCAGCCCCGACGCGGGCACGCCGTCGTCGCCCGCAGGCCAGTGCCCGGTGAGGGCGGTGTACAGCAGGCGCACGAGCCCGATGGTGTCGGAGCGGGTGGTGGCGGCCGCGTCACCCAGGCCGTGGCCGAGCAGGGCGCCGTCCATCGCGAGACCGCTGAGCAGCAGCCGGCCCTCAGGGGTGATGTGCACGACGGAGGGCCGCAGCGCGAGGTGGTGGACGCCGCGCCGGCGGGCGACCTCCAGGGCAGCGGCGGCCTCGCCGACCACGGACCGCGCCTGGTCGGACGTGAGCGGCCCGCGTGCGACGAGCTCGGCGAGGGACGGCCCGGCGACGTGCTCGGTGACGACGTACCCGACGCCCTCGTGGTTGCCGACGTCGAGGATGCGGACGAGCCGCGGATCGGAGACGAGCGCGGCGCGGCGTGCGGCGTCCAGCGCCTGCGCGGCGTTCGCGGAGTCCAGGATGCGCACGTGGACGGCACGGTCGAGGATCTGGTCGGTGGCCTTCCACGACGTGGAGCCCTCGAGGTCGGAATCCATCGGTTGCAGGACTCGGTACCGTCCGGCCAGCACTGAGCCGCGTCCGACGACGTCCTCCACCGGGCCTCCCGCGAGTTGTTCCGACAGCGCGCCTGTTGCGATGGCGCTTCCGACCGTGTGCCGGTGCTCCATGCTAGGCGGTGCTGCTCAACGCCGCCGACCCCTCGCCCTCCTGAGCACCATCTGGGCCAGGGCGTCGACCTCCCGCACGCGCAGGACCTTGAGCAGCAGCACGTACACCAGCGCGATGGCGAGCCCTGCCGTGACACACGTCACGATCGCGCTGCCCATGCCGTCCACGGGCCCGACAAGGCGCACGACGAGCAAGCCCACGCCGGCGGCCACCAGTGCCGCCGCGATGGCCTTGGCGTGGACGGCGGCCACGCGTCGGCCATCCACCCCGTGCAGCCGGCGGCGGAGCACGACGAGCGCGACCACGGCGCCGACGACGTACGACAGGCTGGACGCCGCACCCGCGCCCACCACCCACCACGAGGGTTCCAGCGTGGCCTGTGCCAGGTAGGTGCCGCCGACCACGACGACGGCCATGCCCACCTGCATGGGGAACATCGACCGGGCGTCCTCATAGGCGTAGAAAACCCGCTGGCACAGCGACCACGCGCCGAACGCCACGAGCCCGAGCACCATCGCCACGATCGCGGGCGCCAGCGCCGACCAGGCGTCGTCGCCACCCGAGGGGAACATGACGCGCCCGATGGGGTATGCGAGGACGGCGATCCCGGCGGTGGCCAGCACGGTGAACAGCCCCACGGTGCGCAGGCCGAGCGACAGGTCGGCCCGCACGCCGTCCACGTCGCCGGCGGCCGCGGTGGCGGACAGGCGCGTGAACAGGGCCGTCGCGAGCGACACCGTGACCAGCGAGTGGGGGAGCATGAAGACGAGGAACGCGTAGTCCCACAGCGCGTTGCCTGCGTACGACGGGTCGAGGCTGCCGGCGCGGGTGGTGACCCGGCTGACGGCGAGGACGCCCAGCTGGCCGATGACGAGCGCCGCGAACGTCCATCCCGCCACCCGGCCCGCGGAGCGCAGCCCCACACCCCGGAAGCCCCAACGCGGCCGGTACCGGAAGCCCGAGCGGTACAGCGGCGCCAGGAGCACCAGCGCCTGTGCGGCGACTCCCAGCGTCGCCGTCCCGGCGAGCAGCGCGACCTGACCGCTGCCCCAGGCGCTCGGATCGTCCAGCGCTGAGGTCTGGATGGTGCCGTTGACCAGCACGAACACCACGAGACCGGCCATGGAGACGAGGTTGTTGACCACGGGCGCCCACATGTACGGGCCGAAGGACCCGCGCGCGTTGAGCACCTGCCCGAGGAGCGAGTACAGGCCGTAGAAGAAGATCTGCGGGATGCACCAGTAGGCGAGCAGCACCGTGAGCGCCTGCACGGCCGGGTCGCTGAAGTTGGTGTACAGCGCAGTCAGCAACGGCGCCGCCACCGCGAGCAGCACGGCGAGGCCGAGCAGCATCGTGGCGCCGAGGGTGAGCAGCCGGTCGACGTACTGCTGGCCGTCGGCGCGGCGGTAGGCGCGGACCACCTGCGGGACGAGCACGGCGTTGAGGACGCCGCCGGCGATCAGCAGGTAGAGGACGTTGGGCAGCTTGTTGGCCGCGGCGAAGGCGTTCGCCGCGTTCCCAGTGGCGCCGATGGCCCACACGACCATCGCGGCACGGACCAGGCCGAGCACCCGGGAGACGAGCGTGCCGGAGGCCATCAGGGCTGTGGACCGCCCCATGCCCGTGGCGTCGCCTGCGGGGGCCATCGGGAGGGCGCCCGCGGCCTGGTCCGCCTCAGGCCCGAGCGTCGCCTCGGCCTCGGCGTCGACCGGGGGGTGCACCGGCTGCGCGGCCCCGGCGCGCGACGGGACGGCCGGGCCGCTAGCGGTGCTCACCTACGCCCTCCTGAGTGCTGGGTGCCGGGTTCTCGGCGGCCTGGCCGGCGGACTCTGCGGCAGCGGCCTCGTCCTCGGCGTCAGCCTGGGCCTGCGCCGCGAGCCGGGCGCCGCGGTGGGCCGTCTGGCCCCGGCGGACCGTCCGCACGATACCCGCGACGAGTCCGGCGGCGAGGAGCGCGCCGACGATGCTCAGCCCCACGTCCTCGATCGACGGCGTCACCCGCGCGCTGAACGCGACGGGGGCGGACACCAGGGTGCCGTCATCGGCGCGCAGCACCACGTCCACCATGACGTCGCACGCCGAGGTCGCCCGCACGTCCACAGTGACGACCTCCTCGGAGGCCGCGGCGACGGTGGTGACCGGTGACGCGGTGGCGGTGAGGCAGGACTGCCGGGAGAGCATCTCGACGCGGACTGTCGCGGGCTGATCGAGGGCATTGCGCACCACGAGCCGGATCTGGCTCGAGCTGGCGGCCACGGTGACCTGCTCGCTGAGCAGCACCGTCAGGCCGCTGCGGCGTTCGGTCGCCTCGTCGAGGACGGTGTCCACGAACGCCTTGCGCTCGGCGAGGTCGGAGCGCCAGGCGACGGCGAGGGGCGCGAGCAGCCTGCGGTCCAGGCCCTCGAGCAGGAGCGCGGGATCGGGCACGACCTGCGAGAAGGCCGCGACGTCATCCCGGGCGCCGCCGAGCGCGTTGACGTGGGCGGGGGAGAGCTCGCTCGAGCTGCTCGTGGTGCGCGGCAGGGTCGCGGTCTCGCCGTTCTGCGCCGCGAGGTCGGCCACGGACGCGGTCTCGACCCACGGCGCCGCAGCCAGGGCTTTGAGCTGGGCCTGCACGAGCGCCACGTCAGGCTCCCAGGAGCGCGGCGCGGTGATCAGCAAGGTGCTGCCCGACTGCGCCCCCGCCCGTGCGGCGACAGCGGTCTCCGCGAGGATGCGCTGCGCGACTGTCGCGGGCGTGGCGCCGGGCTGCACGGAGTCGGGGTCGGCGAGGAGCGCGTTGAGCGTGGCGTCGGGGACCAGCGCCGCCGCCTCGCCGCTGGCGGTCTCGACGTCCACCCGCGCGGTCAGCTCCGGGAAGGGCGAGTCCGCGTCGGACACGCGGGTCGACGAGCCGACGACGAGCGGCCCGGCGCCCGCGCTGGCCGCGAGGGCGGCGGTCTCCTCGTCGAGGGTCGCGTCCGCCGTCCACAGCAGCCGCGCGGGGGAGTCGCCGAGCACCTGGGCGGAGGCGGGCGAGGAGATGCCGAGCGCGACGTCGAGGAGGCTGCTCTCCGACGCGTGCGCGATGGCGGCGATGTCGGGGTCGGACCAGGGCAAGGCCATGACCTGCGCGCGGGCCGCCTCCGTCGACAGCCGCTGCAGCCACGCGCGTGCGGCGTCGCCACCGGCTGCCGCCTGGTCCAGGAGGGCGGGATCGACGGCCCACGTCACGGCCGACTGGCCGGAGAGGACCTGCAGCAGCGAGTCGAGCCGCCCACCGGAGGACGTGAGCGCCTCCAGCGCGTCGATGGAGCTCGCGACAGAGGTGTCGGCGGCGTCCCCGCTGCCGGGCGCCTCCGTGGCGGCCGAGTCGCCGGAGCCCGAGGCCTCGGCTGCCGCGGCGTCCGCCGCGGTCTCGATGGCGTCGAGGTCCTCGCTGGTGAGCCCGTCGCCCACCACAGGCGCCAGGACGCCCACCTGCACCTGGCTGAGGTCCGCCGGGTCCTCGGAGGGCGCCCACAGCAGGAAGGTGCGCTCCAGCCCGACCCGCCTGGACCTGTCGGACAGCTCGACGGAGAGCCCTCGTGGACCCCATGCCGACGCGGACCGCAGCAGCCCGACGGACGCGGCGGGGACGATCAGCGTCACCTCAGCGCTGGCCCCGGCTCGAGCGGCGCGTCCAGCTCGACGGTCTGCACAGGGCTGCCCGCGTCGTCGCCGGGCGCTGAGCCGGTCCACGCGGCCAGGCGCTCGCTGCTGGCGAGCCGGTAGCGGCTGATCCGCAACGTCGCGCGCGGCTGCTCGATGGCCGTGTCGCCCGTGTTGCGCACCACC
>JAEWEI010000147.1 GCA_023389545.1 Actinomycetes bacterium
GCCGGGGGCTCATGCCCCCGGCCCGTCCACTCAGGCTCGCCGCGTCCTCAGGCTCGCCGCGTCCTCACGCGCAGCCTGCTCAGGCCTCCCGGACCGCTGAGGCCCCCGGCGCGCTCACCAGGGATTCGGTATGCGGGTGGCGCCGCTCCAGGGACGCGCCCTCCACATCCACGTCGGGCAGGAGGCGCTGCAGCCAGCCCGGCAGCCACCAGGCCTTGTCGCCCACCAGGTGCATGAGCGCCGGGACGAGCAGCATCCGCACGACGAACGCGTCGAGCAGCACCCCGAAGGCCAGCGCGAAGCCGATCGGCCTGATCATCGCGCTGTGGGAGAAGATGAACCCCCCGAACACCGCCGCCATGATGATGGCCGCGGCCGTCACCACAGCGCGTCCGGCGCGCACGCCCTCGACGATGGCGCGGCGGGACGGCGCCCCGTGGGCGTAGGCCTCGCGCATGCCGGAGCCGAGGAAGAGCTGGTAGTCCATCGCCAGCCCGAACAGGATGCCGAGCAGCAGCGTGGGCAGGAAGTTGAGGATCGGCCCGGGGGAGTCGACGCCGAACACCGAGCCCAGCCACCCCCACTGGTAGATGGCCACGACACCGCCGAGCGATGCGAAGAACGACAGGATGAACCCGAACGTCGCGATCACCGGCACCAGGATCGAGCGGAACACGATGATCAGGATGATCAGCGACAGGCCCACCACGACGCCCAGGTACAGCGGCAGCGCCGCGGAGAGCTTGTCGGAGATGTCGATGTTCCCGCTGGCCTGGCCTGCCACGGCGATCTCGATGTCACCGCCTACCGGCGGCAGCGCGCGCAGGTCATGCACCAGCTCTTCAGTGGAGAGGGCGGTGGGCCCGCCCACCGGGATGACCTGGAAAGCCGCCACCGTGAGGTCGTCGGACGTGCCGATCGGGGCCACGGCCACCACGCCGTCCTGGGCGTAGAGCTCCTCGGCGACCTGCGTCTGGAGCGTGACGGCCTCGCCCTCGGTGACGCCCTCCGGCAGGTCGGCGACCACCAGCAGCGGGCCGTTCTGCCCGGCGCCGAACTTCTCGGCCACCGTCGTATAGGCCTGGTACTGCGTGGACTCCGGCGCCTCGGAGGAGCCGTCGGGCAGGTTGAGCTGCAGCGACGTCGCCGGCAGGGCCACCACCACGAGCGCGCCAATGCAGGCGAGCGCGCGGATCACGGCGCCCGGCGTCGACATGGCCTTGGCGGGGGCGGCCAGCGGGGCGAGCGCCTCCGCCGTGGAGCCGAGGCGGGCGCGCTCACGGCGGCTGAGGATGCGCATGCCCGCCAGCGACAGCAGCGCCGGCGTGAGGGTCACGGCGACGAGGACGGCGACCAGGATGCACGCTGCGCCGACGGTGCCCATCAGCCCGAGGAACGGGATGCCCGTGACGTTGAGCGCGAGCAGCGCGATCAGCACCGTCGCCCCCGCGAACACCACGGCATTGCCCGACGTGCCGTTCGCCAGCGCGATGGACTCCTCGACCTCGTAGCCCTGCTTGAGCTGGCGCCGGTGCCTGTTGATGATGAACAGCGAGTAGTCGATGCCCACGGCCAGCCCGAGCATCACGCCCAGGATGGGCGTCACCGACACCATGTCGACGACGCCGGAGAACGACATCGCCGCGAGCACGCCGATGCCGACCCCGACCAGTGCGGTGAGCAGCGGCAGCCCGGCGCCCACGAGCGTGCCGAGCATGACCACGAGCACCAGCGCGGCGACGACCAGGCCGACGACCTCCCCGACGCCGAGGATGTCCGGCACGCCCGCGGCGATCTCCGCGGACACGTCCGTCTCGACGCCCGGGACCGCGTCGCTGGGGAAGACGGCGGCGACGGCGTCCTTGGTCTCCTGCGTGATGGACATCTGCTGCTCGGTGAATGTCACCGGCGCGATCGCGGCGCTGCCGTCCGCGGAGATGGTGCGGATCTCCGAGGCCATCTGGAGCAGGGAGGCCGAGTCCTCGAGCAGCGCCTGCTGGGCGTCGAGCTCGGCGCGGCCGGCGTCGAGCTGTGCCTGCTGGGCGTCGAGGGCAGACTGCTGCGCGTCGAGGACGGCCTGCTGCTCGTCGAGCAGTGCCTGCTGGGCGGCGAGCTGCGGCTCGGCCTGGGCTGATGCGCCCGCGGCCTCGGCTTGCGCGCGCGCCGCGTCGAGCTGCGCCTGGCCCGCGTCGAGTTGGGCCTGGCCTGCGGTGAGCTGCGCCTGGCCCGCGTCGAGCTGGGCCTGCCCGTCGACGAGCTGCGTACGCGCGGCGTCGAGCTGGGCTTGCCCGCCCTGGACCTGCTGCGCCTGCTCGGCCCGCTGCGCCTCGGTGGCGAACGGGTCGATCACGGCCTCCACGCCGGGGACCTCGGCGGCCTCGGCGACCTTGGCGCTGATCTCGGCCTGCTGCTCGGCGGTGAACGCGGACCCGTCGGGGGTGCTGAACACCACGCTACCGGCGCCGCCCGACGCCTCGGGGAAGGCCGTCTGCAGGCGCTGGGTCACCTCCTCGGTGGGGGTGCCGGGGATGGTGAAGCTCGTCGCGAGGGCTCCCGCTCCCAGCAAGTACGCGGCGCCGACGGCCACGAGCACCGCGAGCCAGGTGACGAGGACAGTGCGGGCGCGTCGCGCGGCCGTACGTCCGAGGCGGTAGAGGAGCTCAGCCATGGGGGTCCTTCGAGGTGCCGGTCGGGGGCGGTCGGGTCAGTGGTGGTGCGGGCTGTGGGAGGCGGCGGCGCGGTGGGACTCGATCATGCGGTCCACGAGGGTGGTCCACACGAGCCGGGAGGCGTCGTCGTCCGACGCCCCGGTCTGCTCGGCCCAGCGGCGGTGGACCACGGCCAGCCCGCCCATCAGCGACGCGACGAGCACGTCGACGTCGAAGCGGTCGACCTCGGGGTGGCGTCGGGCCAGCCGTTCCGCGAGGCGGTCGCTCACGTCGGCCGCCGCGCGGAGCACGAGCAGCGCCTGGCCGGGGGAGGTGCGCGCGCCGCGGGCCCCGACGACGCGCGTCAGGTAGGAGAGCGGGGTGACGAGGTTCGCGGAGCGCAGCGCCTCGGCGAGCTCGTCCAACAACGAGGCGTCGCTGGTGTCGGGGGCCTCTGTCGCGAGATCGTCGACGACGACGCCGAGGATGTCCACGCACACGGCGGTGACGATGTCCTCCACCGAGGCGAAGTGGTTGAAGACGGTGCGCCGTGCGACGTCGGCACGCCCGGCGAGCTCGTCGACGGTGAACCCGGCGCCGCCGGTCTCGCGGATCAGGGCGGCCGCGGCGTCGACGATCGCCCGATGGCTCCGCTGTTTCGACGCCGCTCGGCGGTCGATCGGGGCGGCAGTCATGGGATGACACTAGGTGCATCGATGCACTGAGTGCAATCTGGCGAATGGGCGGGTGCGCGGCCTCGCAGCGCCCCGACGCCGTCACAGTGCGAGGGTGGGACGACGGGCCTTGCCCGCCCACCCCTCGTGAGGTGAGACATGAGTGCTCCGACCTACCCGCTGCGCCTCGAAGGCCAGATCGACCCCGGCCTCAACCGGTGGCTGTGGCTGCTGAAGTGGCTGCTCGTCATCCCGCACGTCATCGTGCTCATCGTGCTGTGGCTCGTCTTCGTCGTCCTGACGTTCATCGCCGGGGTGATGATCCTGATCACAGCCCGCTACCCCCGTCCGCTCTTCGACTTCAACGTCGGCGTGCTGCGCTGGGGGTGGCGCGTGTCGTTCTACTCCTATGGGGCGCTCGGCACCGACAGGTATCCGCCGTTCACCCTGGAGGACGTGCCCGACTACCCGGCCCGGCTCACCATCGACTACCCCGAGCGGCTGTCCCGCGGACCCGTGCTGGTCAAGTGGTGGCTGCTGGTGTTCCCGCAGCTCCTGATCGTCGGCATCCTCACCGGCGCCCCGTGGGGCGGCACGTGGGATGGCGACAACTCATGGGACGACGGCGGCGGGGCCTGGCAGTCGGGCGGCGGGCTGATCAGCCTGCTCGTGCTGTTCGCGGCCATCGCGCTGTTGTTCAGCGGCCGGTACCCGCGCTCGCTGTTCGACCTGGTCATCGGGCTGCAGCGCTGGGTGCAGCGCGTCGCGGTGTACTCGGCGTTGATGACCGACGAGTACCCGCCGTTCCGCCTCGACCAGGGCGGGGCGGACCCTGGCGCCGGCCAGGAGCCGCCCCGCGAGCCCCGGCCCCAGCCGCAGGCCGGCGTGGGCTAGGGCGCGAGCCCCTTCGCCTCCATGAGCCGGGTCACGGCGGCTGGCGCGCGCGTCTGGAAGTCGAAGACCCTCGCCCAGGTTGGCGTGATCGCGATCCGGGCCATCCGGTCGTAGAGCGCCGTGACCTCCTCCTCGAACGCGGGCCAGGCGTCGGGCGGGATCGCGCGACGGCTCGCGGCGAGGTACTCGGGCGCCACGCCGTCGACGAACGTCACCTCTGCCACGCCTCGGACGAGCAGCGCCAGCGGCGGGTGGTCGTCCGTGTCGATCGTGAGGGCCACCGCCGGGTGCGCCTGGAGGGCTGCGACCTTGGGCGCGGTGTCGATGGTGGCGACGACGATCGCGTGCCCGTCGAAGTGCTGGGCGATGGGGATCACCCGGGGCGTGCCGTCGAGCGCGAGGTACGCCAGCCGCGCCGGGATCGAGCCCGTGAGGAGCTGCTGCGCGACGGGGTCGCCGCGCAGCAGCTCCAGTGCGTCGTCGCCAGTCACGGCGCGGCGCCCGCGGTGACGTGCGTGTCGAGCTCGTCGAGCGCGCTGTCCCAGCCGTCGTAGACGTTGCCGTCTCCGCGTGCCGCGTCGTACCCGCGCAGGTCGAACGTCATGCGGGTGCCCGCGTCCGTGGGCGCCAGGGTGACGGTGATGAGCGGGGCGTCGTCGGGGTCCGCGTCCGGGAATCCCCAGGTGAAGACGAGCCGCTCGGGCTCGACGACCTCCCGGTAGACGCCGCCCGTCGGGTACTGCTCGCCGGTCTCGTCGTTCACCATCGTGTAGGCGTACCGGCCGCCGACGCGCGCGTCGATGGCGACGGTCTCGCGCGGGGTGTGCACTCCGCTGGGGTGCCACCACGCGGCTGCCTCGTCGGGGTCAGTCCAGGCGCGCCACAGGTCCTGCGGGGTGGCGTCGAAGTCGCGCACGAGCGTGAAGCCCTTGGCCATGTCGATCATCGCTGGTCCTTTCTGCGGGAGCGGAGGTGCTCCTCGAGGGTGTCGAACCGCGCGGTCCAGTCGGCGCGTTGCTGTGCGATCCACTGGGAGGCGTCGTCGAGCCCTTCCTCGCGGACGGCGCACAGCCGCCATTGCGCGTCCACCGTGCGGGTGAGCAGCCCGGCGGCCTCGAGGACCGCCAGGTGCTGGGAGACCGCGGGGCGGCTGATCGGGTAGTGCCCGGCCAGCTCGCCCACGGTGCGTGGCCCCTCGGCCAGTCGCGTGAGGATGTCTCTGCGGGTGGGGTCCGCCAGGGCGCTGAACACCCGGCTGAGTGGATCGTCCGCCGCCCGCACTGCACCGCCTCCTTATGTAAGTGATTGCTTACACGCTACGCCGTCGAGGTGGCGCGCGCCAGGGGTGGCGGCCCGCCGATCTGCCGCGTGATCTCGCGCCGGGGGCCGACGTGCCTGGCCGCGCGGGGGCGTGGGGCGGAGGCGTTGGCCCAGGTGGCCGGTGATCCGCCGGTAGTATCCGAAGCCGTGCCCTCGCGGGGTGCGCTGCCACAGGTGCGCAGCGGAGTGCAGGAACAGCGACGACGGTGATGTCGGGACGGACGGGGGCGCGGGTGCCGATGGGCGCGGATTCAGGGGCGTGGGAACGCCCCGGGCGCTCGGTCGGTGTGCGGGACGTCGCCGCGCTCGCCGGGGTGTCGCTCGGCACGGTCTCCAACGTCATGAACCACCCCGAGCGGGTCGGGCCGGAGACCCGCGACCGCGTCGAGGCGGCGATGTGCTCCCTCGGATTCGTCCCGTCGCGCGCGGCCGGACAGCTCCGCAGCCGCCGGTCGGAGCTCATCGGCCTGGTGGTCCCGGACGTGGGCAACCCGTTCTGGGCGACGATGCTGCGCGGCGTCGAGACGGTGGCCGACGCCGCCGGGCTGACCATGGTGGTGGGCTCCACGCACCAGGACCCCGAGCGGCAACGGCATGTGCTGCGCGTGCTGGAGAGCCAGGGCGTGGACGGGCTGGTGATCGCGCCCATCGTGGACCGGGCCTCTGACTGGGCCTCGTTCGAGGACCGCAGGTTCGGCGTGGTGACGCTCGAGCGGCAGGCCGCCGGCTCCACCGGCGCGTGGGTGAGCCTGGACAACGTCGAGGGCGCCCGGCTGGCGATGGGCCACCTGGTCGACCTGGGGCACCGGCGCATCGCCCTGGTGAACGGGCCGCCGTCGGTGTCGTGGTGCGCTGAGCGGCGTGAGGGCGCGGTGCTGGCGATCTCCGAGCGCGGGCTCGAGGCCGAGGTTGTGCTGGTGGACGTGGTCGTGGACGACCTCACCGTCGCGGAGGGCGCCGCGGCGGTTGCCTCGCTGCTGGACGATCGCAGCGTCACCGCCGTCATGTGCGTGAACGACATGCTCGCGCTCGGCGCCCTGCTGGCGATGCAGGAGCGCGGGCTGCGCGCGCCCGAGGACGTGACGCTCGTGGGGTACGACGACGCCGACTTCGCGCCAGCCCTGAACCCGCCGCTGACCACCGTGCGGCAGCCCGCCTTCGACATGGGCGTGGCGGCGGCAGGCCTGCTGCTGCGCGCCGACCAGCGCGCGCCTGGTGAGCACGTCAGGTTCGAGCCGAGGCTCGTCGTCCGTGGCTCCAGTGGGCCGGCGCCGGGGTGATTCCTCCCGCCTGACCCGTTCTCCCGACGCCTCCCGCGGAGTCGTCACCGAACTGTGACCTGGCTCATTTGACTTCCGACGGGACGCGAGCGAGTCTTGAACCGGTTCAGCGTGAACCGGTTCAATCGACACACGCCGGGCCGCTCCACCGTGCCGATGGCGTCACTCGCCGAGGCACCCGCACGATCCAACGGAGGATTCTGTGACCCGGGACCACGTGACCCGTCGCGAGTACGACGAGTGGCTCAACGAGGCGGCGAGCCTCGCCCGCGCACTGCGCTACCCCATCACCCCCGAGATGGTGAACGACAGCGCCGGCATCGTCTTCGGCGACGACCAGTACGAGGCATTCGCGAACGGCCTCTGGTCGCGTGAGCCCTACGAGCTCATGGTGATCTTCGAGTCCCTCAACGAGGCGGCAGTCGACGGCCTGCCCGCCGCCGGCGCCGCGCACGCCGAGTACAGCGGCCTGTGCGACAAGCTGATGATCGTGCACCCGGGCAAGTTCTGCCCGCCGCACTTCCACCAGCGCAAGACCGAGAGCTACGAGGTCGTGCTGGGCGAGATGGAGGTCTTCTACTCCCCGACCCCCGTCGCCGTCGGCGACGAGGAGGTCCTCTCGTTCAACCCCATGCCCGTCGGCGAGGCCTGGCCCGAGGGCGTGGCGCTGGCCGCCGGCCGCGAGGACTCCTACGCCGAGCTCACCAGCTACGCGCGGCTGCGCGCCGGCGACCCCAAGTTCGTCATGCACCGCAAGCACCTGCACGCGTTCCGGTGCCCCGCGGACTCCCCGGTGCCGCTCGTCGTGCGCGAGGTCTCGACCTACAGCCACGAGCCCACCGAGCACGCCCACGACAAGCCGGCGCCGCTGCCGTCCTGGGCGGGCCTGCACGACAACGCGTTCGTGTCCCCGGCGGCCAACTCCGGCCGACTCACGACCGCCATCCGCTGACCTCACCCGATCCACCACCGTCAAAGGAGACACCCGTGCGTTCCACACTCAAGGTCGTCGCGCTCACCGCGGCCGCCGGCCTCATGCTCACCGCCTGCGCGAGTGGCGCCGACGAGCCCGCCGGCGGCGCCACCACCGGCGACTCGAACCGCGCCGAGGTGCAGTTCGAGGCCAAGGACCCGCTGACCATCGGCTACTCGGTCTACGACCTGCAGAACCCGTACTGGCAGTCCTACACCGCCGGGGTCAAGGCAGGCGCTGAGGCCGCGGGCGTCGAGGTCGTCGTCGTCGACCAGAAGTCCGACCAGAGCCAGCAGGTCTCGGGCAGCCTCGACCTGATCAACCAGGACATCTCCGGACTCATCGTCACGCCGGTGCAGCCGTCTGCGCTGCCGTCCACCATCGACGCCGCGCACGACGCGAAGATCCCGGTGGTCATCGCGGACATCGGCGTCGCAGGCGACTACGACGCGTACATCCAGTCGAACAACCTCAACGGTGGCGCGCTCGCCGCCGAGTACGTCATCGAGCAGCTCGGCGAGGTCCCCGGGCCGCACAAGGTCGGCGTCATCGAGCTGCACGCCGGCTCGGTCGTCGGCGAGGAGCGCGTCGCCGAGTTCGTCTCGATCCTCGGGGCGAACGACAACTTCGAGATCGTCTCGAGCCTGGACGGCAATGACACCGTCGACGGCGGCTTCGCGGCTGCGCAGGACATGCTCTCGGCCAACCCCGACCTCGAGGTCATCTACGCGGCCAACGACGACTCGGCGATCGGCGCCCAGCGCGCCATGGAGACCGCCGGCAAGTCCGTCGCCGACGGCTTCATCCTCATCGGCTTCGACGGCGCCGACGGCGCGCTCGACCTCATCGAGCAGGGCCTCATGAGCGCCACCGTGGCGCAGGACCCGTACGGCCAGGGCATCAAGGCCGTCGAGACGATCCTCGCGCTGCTCGAGGGCGAGGACGCCGGCTACGACGACGCCGACACCCGCACGGTCTTCTTCCCGGTGGAGATCGTCACGAACGACAGCCTCGCGGACTTCCGCGCGGCGCTCGCCAAGAAGAACTGATCCACGGCGGGGGGCGGGGACGGCGCGACCGTCCCCGCTCCCCGCTCCCATATCGGAGGAAGGACACGTCGATGGCTGCGGTGCTGCAGGTCGTGGACGTAGTGCAGGAGTACCCGGGGGTCCGGGCGCTCAAGGGAGTGTCGATCGAGCTCGCCGCCGGCCAGGTGCTGGGGCTCGTCGGCGAGAACGGCGCGGGCAAGAGCACGCTCATCCGCATCCTCGGAGGTATCGAGCAGCCGGTGCGCGGTGAGGTGCAGGTGCACGGCGCCCCGCACACCTTCCGCAGCTCGGCCGACTCGCAGGCCGCCGGGATCAGCGTGGTCAGCCAGGAGTTCCGGCTCGTCGCGCAGCTGTCCGTGGCGGACAACGTGTTCCTCGGCCACGAGATGACCGGTGGCGGCGTGGTCAACCGCGCCCGCACCCGCAAGCGCACCGCCGAGCTGCTCGACCAGCTCGGCCTGGACCTCGACCCCGACCGCCCGGTCTCCTCGCTCACGGTGGGCGACCGGCAGATGGTCGAGATCGCGCGGGCGCTGTCCCGCGAGTTCGACGTGCTGATCATGGACGAGCCGACGGCGGCGCTGAACGGCGCCGAGATCACCCGGCTGCACGGCATCGTCAACCGCCTCGCCGCACAGGGCAAGGCCATCGTCTACGTCTCGCACCACCTCGACGAGATCTTCGAGATCTGCCACGACGTGGCAGTGCTGCGCGACGGCGAGCTCGTCGCGCACGCGCCCACCGCCGAGTTGGACGAGCCGCGGCTCGTCGAGCACATGCTGGGCCGCAAGCCGCAGGCCTACGAGCGTGGCGCCGCCGCGACCGTGGGCGCCGAGGTGCGCCTCCAGGTCACCGACCTCGAGGTGCCCGGTGTGTCCACGCCATTCGACCTGACCGTGCGCGGCGGGGAGATCGTCGGGCTCGCCGGGCTGGTGGGCTCGGGTCGCACCGAGCTCACCCGCGCGCTGTTCGGCGACCTGACCGCGTTGAGCGGCGAGGTGCGCGTCGACGGCAAGCCGGTGCGGCTGCGCAACAGCCGCGAGGCCGTCCGCAACGGCGTGTTCATGCTCAGCGAGGACCGCAAGGGCGAGGGCATCCTGCCGCACCTGGACGTCACCGAGAACGCGATGGTCTCGCGTGACCGGTCGGCGCTCCCGCTGTTGCAGCGGCTGCTGCCGATGGCCCGCGACGAGCGCGCCCAGTTCTCCAAGCTCCGTGAGGACATGCGCATCCGCGTGCCGCACGGCCGCCAGCTCATCGGCAACCTCTCGGGCGGCAACCAGCAGAAGGTGCTGCTCGGCCGCGCCCTGCTGTCGGGCTGCTCGGTGCTGCTGCTCAACGAGCCCACCCGAGGGGTCGACGTCGGCGCGAAGGTCGACATCTACCAGCTCATCAAGCAGCTCGCCGACGCCGGGGTCGCCGTCGTCGTGTCGAGCTCCGACGCCCCCGAGCTCGCCGCCATCGCCGACCGCTGCGCCGTGTACTTCGCGGGCCGCCAGGTCGCCGAGCTCCACGGGGCCGACGTCACGGAGGACAACATCGTCGGCGCGTCCGTCGGGCAGACCGCGCAGGAGGCCACCCATGTCTGACACCATCGCCAACCCGAGCGCCACCGAGGCGCTCGTCGCGGACGAGCGGGCCAGGTCCGCTGAGCGCGCCCGCCGCGCGGACAGCCGCCGGCGGCTCCTGCAGAACGCCGGCGTGCTCATCCCGTTCCTGATCGTGCTCATCGCCGGGCTCGCCGCGGTGCCGAACTTCGCGTCGTCGTCGAACGTGACGAACATGCTGGTCAATGCCGCGATCCTCGCGATCGTCGGCTACGGCATGACGCTGGTCATCGCGGTGCGCGGCATCGACCTGTCGGTCGGCTCGGCCCAGGCCCTCGCCGCGTGTGTGGCCGCCGCGGCCGTGAACTCGATGGGTCCCGTCGTCGGGGCACTGGTCGGCATCGCCGTCGGCGCCGGGCTCGGCCTGGCCAACGGGCTGCTCGTGACCCAGCTCCGGGTGCCCGGCTTCGTCGCGACCCTCAGCACCATGAGCGTGTTCCGCGGGCTCGTGCTGCTGTTCACCGGCGGCGCGCCGATCATGATCGCGTCCGTCGGGTTCAAGTCCGTGGCCACCGCCAAGGTGCTGGGCATCCCGGTGCCGTTCCTCGTCGCCGCGGCCCTCGGCGTCGCCGCGTGGTTCGTGTTGGACCGCATGCGGTTCGGCAAGCACGTGGTCGCGGTGGGCGGCAGTCCGGAGGCTGCTGTCGACACCGGCATCAGCGTGAACCGCGTGCTGCTGCTCGCGTACCTCACCGCGGGCGCCACCGCCGGCATCGGCGGCGTGCTGCTCGCCAGCCAGCTCGGCGTGGTCAACGGCTCCATCGCCGCGGGCCTCGAGCTGCAGGCCATCGCGATCGTCGTCCTCGGCGGCACCTCGATGGCCGGTGGCCGGCCGCGCATCGTCGGCACGTTCATCGCGGCGCTGCTGCTGACGATGATCAACTCCGGCCTCAACCTGCTCAACGTCCCGTCGTTCTACCAGTACGTCGCCCTCGGAGCCCTGCTCGTGTTCGCGCTGAGCATCGACGGCGCACAGCGTGCCGCAGTCCGCCGCATGCTCGAAGGGAGGCACTCGTGACCACCATCGACACCGTCACCCCGACGCCCGGTCGGACCCGCCGGGGGGCGAACGGCGGCTCGGATGAGAACGGCCCCGGCCTGCGCCAGGCGCTCGTGCAGTTCGCGTCGAAGCAGTACCTCGTCGCAGTGCTCATCGTGCTGTGCGTGGCAGTCGGGCTCGCCAAGCCCTCCTTCTGGGGCCCGGGCAACTTGTCGAACGTGCTGTTCCAGGCGTCTTTCGTGGGCCTGGCGGCGTGCGGCATGACGCTGCTCATCGCGGGCGGGCTGCTCGACCTGTCAGTCGGCGGCGTGATCGCCGTCAGCTCGATCGCGGTGGCCACCGTGCTTCCGCACACCACGATCGGCGGCGCCATCGTGCTCGCGCTGGTCATCGGCGCGGTGCTGGGCCTGGTCAACGGGCTGCTCGTCACGTACGTGAAGATCGCGCCGTTCATCGCGACGCTCGGCACGCAGTACCTGTTCCTGGGCCTGGCGTTCATCTGGACGTCCGGCAAGGTCGTGCCGATCACGTCGAGCCACTTCCGGGGCGCCACCACCGGCAAGCTCGGCTGGCTGCCGGTGCCGTTCCTGGTGTTCGTCGCCCTGGCGGTGCTCACGTTCCTGCTGCTGCAGCGCACGTACTTCGGCCGCACCGTGCGGGCCTTCGGCTCGAACGAGCGGGCGGCTGTGCTCGCGGGCATGCCGGTGAACCGCTCCAAGGTGATCGTGTTCATCGTGGCGGGCGTGTGCTTCGCGCTGGCCGGGGTGTTCATGGCCGGGCGGCTCTCGTCCGCCGAGGGCAACATGGCCACCGGCTTCGAGATGAACGTCATCGCGGCGGTCGTCGTGGGCGGCACGGCGCTGCGCGGGGGACGGGGCACGATGTTCGGCACTGTCGTCGGCTCGGTGCTGTTCGCGGTGCTCGCCAATGCGCTCAACCTGCTCGGTGTGGCGTCGTACTGGCAGTACGTCCTCACCGGCGCGGTGCTCATCGCGGCCATCGCCGTCGGAGCCCGGCGGTCCTCGGCCGCCGAGGTGCGCGGGGCCGGCTGATGGGGTTCGGAGCGGACTCCGCCCCGGTCGGCGACGCTGTGCGCCGGCTCGTGGGCGCCCCCGACCAGCTCGTCTCGGTGGACCGCCTGGTCCGCGACGAGGGAGCTGGCCGGGGGGCCCCGGTCCTCGTGGTGCGCAACCCGCTCGGCATCTCGTTCGAGGTGCTGCTGGACCGGGCGCTCGACGTGGGCTGGGCCGACGCGCCGGGCCTGCCGCTCGCGTGGCGCTCAGCGCGCGGGCCCGTCGAGTCCTCGCGCTATGAGCCCGAGGGCTCGGGCTGGACCCGCACGTTCGGCGGCGGGCTGCTCACCACGTGCGGGCTGTCGTCCACGGGGGCGCCGTCCACTGTGGACGGCGCCCACCACGGGCTGCATGGCCGGGTGGGGCACGTCCCCGCCGAGAACGTGCGCTGGGGCCTGGTCGAGGACGGCGACGACGGCCTGGCCGTCGAGGTCACCGGCGACGTGGTCGAGACCGCGTTGGGCTCGTCCACCCTGCGACTACGGCGGCGCATCGTCGCCAGCACCGCCCGGCCCGAGCTGCGCGTCGAGGACGTCGTCACCAACGACGGCTTCGCCCCAGCCGGGCACATGTTCCGGCACCACCTCAACCTCGGGTACCCGCTGGTGGGACCGGGCACCGTCGTCGCGGCGACCGCCGAGCCGATCGCCGAGCGCGACCGCCCAGGCGAGCCACGCGCGCTGCCGTGGACGTTGGACCTGGGCGAGGACGGCGCCACGCCCGAGGTCGTCCTGTACTGCGCCCCCGAGCCCGGGCCGGCGGCCACCGTCATGGTGATGGCCACCGACGGCGCCTGGGCGCAGATCGAGCAGGCCGTCGACGGGTGGCCGCTGCTGGTGCTGTGGCGCGACGCGAAGCCGGGCGTGAACGTGCTGGGCGTCGAGCCCTCGACCTCCCGTGACGGCGGCCGCGCGCAGGCCGAGCGGGACGGCGAGGTCATCTGGCTCGAGCCGGGGGAGTCCCGGCACTACACGACAGTGGTGCGCGCGGGACGCTGACGCCGCCCGCCTTTCGGCGCGCCTCGGCGCATGCTTCATCACCCCGGGTGAACGGCCCGCCCGCCACCCGGGTGAACGCCTCGCCATGCCCCTGATCGGCTGGACCAAGGTCCCATTGACGCACCGTCAATGGGGCCTTGGATGTTCCTCGACGGCACCCGCCCCCGGCTCCCCGGGGACCACGGCGCGGCCGGTGTCGAGGGGCGGTGGATCGTGGGACGCAGCGGAGGGCCAGGCGCCACGCGGACGGTCATGGACCCCGACGACAGGCGCGAGGCGATCATCGCCGCCGCGCGGGAGCTGTTCGCCGAGCAGGGCGTCGGCCGCACGTCCATCGCGGACGTCGCCGCCCGGGCCGGCATCACCCGTGGGCTCGTCTACCACTACCTGACCGACAAGGACACGCTGGTCGAGGTCGTCCTCGAACAGCACATCGACGAGTTCGTCGAGGACGTGCGGCGCTGGGACGCCCAGCGTGAGGTCGGCAACATCGACAAGGCCCTCGCGGACTGCGTCGCGCTGTTCCGCCGCCACCTGGGCCCCGTCGCCCAGCCCGGCGCCCTGCCGCGCATCGAGGACACCCGCCTGTACAGCCGCTTCGTCGACCGTGCCGTGCGCGCCCTCGTCGACTGCCTGCAGGCCACCACCGTGGCCGCGTACGCGCAGCGCCACCACATCGCGATCGACCACGTCCCCGAGACGTTCTACGTGCTCATCCACGGGCTGATCGGCCTGGCGAGCTCCGAGCACAAGGTCAGCGACCGCGTCCTGATGGACATCATCCGCCAGACGCTGCGCCTCGATCCCAACGACGGCGCTCCGCTGTCTGAAGCCCCGCCGTCTGAGCAGTCAGCGCCCCGGCAACAGCCGGACGCGCCCAGTCCCCTCGAGCCCGAAGGCGAGTGACGAGATGTTCCTGTTCGAGTCCATCCCCTGGTACTCGGCGCTCATGTGGGTCGCGGTCGTCGCGGCCCTCATGCTCGCCAACGAGATCGCGCGCTCCAGCAAGCGCGCGGCG
>JAEWEI010000347.1 GCA_023389545.1 Actinomycetes bacterium
CTCATGCGCTCGCCACCACGCTCGGCGCGAGCGCCGGGATGACCCGCTCCCCGTACACCCGCATCGTCTCCTCCTTGTTGTCGTGCTGGAGGTAGGCGGCGAACTGGGTGACGCCGAGGTCGCGCAGTTCCTCGAGCCGCGCCACGTGCTCGCGTGGGCTGCCCAGCAGGCAGAACCGCTCGACGATCTCGTCGGGCACGAAGGCCGCATGCGAGTTCCCGGCGCGGCCGTGCTCGTTGTAGTCGTAGCCCTGGCGGTCGCGGACGTAGTCGGTGAGGGCCGCGGGCACGGTGGACTCCGCCCCGTAGCGGGACACGATGTCGGCCACGTGGTTGCCGACCATCCCCCCGAACCAGCGGCACTGCTCGCGCATGTGCGCGCGCGCCGCCGGGGAGTCGCCGTCGCCGACGTATGCGGGGGCGGCGACGCAGAACGACAGCGCGTCGGGGTCCCTGCCTGCCGCCTCGGCGGCGTCGCGCACCGCGCCGATCATCCACGCGGCGATGTCCGGGTCGGCGAGCTGCAGGATGAACCCGTCGCCCACCTCCCCCGCGACGCGCAGCGCCTGCGGCCCGTAGGCCGCGACCCACACCTCAAGGGCGGACCCCTTGGACCACGGGAAGCGGAGCGTGCGGTCGTTGACCTCGACGGGTCGGTCGTTGGCGAGCTCGCGGATCACGTGGATCGCCTCGCGCAGCGTCGCCAGGCTCACGGGTCGCCCGTTGAGCGTGCGGACCGCCGAGTCTCCACGCCCGATGCCGCACACCGTGCGGTTGCCGTACATCTCATTGAGCGTCGCGAACAGGGAGGCCAGCACCGTCCAGTCGCGCGTCGCCGGGTTGGTCACCATCGGGCCGACGGTGACCTTGCGGGTGGCCGCGAGGATGGCCGAGTAGATGACGAACGGCTCCTCCCAGAGCAGATGCGAGTCGAAGGTCCACACATGGTCGAACCCGTGGCTCTCCGCCTGTCGCGCGAGGTCGACGGTGCGCGAGGCCGGCGGGTTGGTCTGCAGGACGACGCCGAAGTCCATGGGGCTCCTTGGGTCAGCGGGCGGGCGGCCAGGCATGTCGGCCGGTTCGGTCAGAGCAGGTACTGCGACAAGCCCCGCCTGAGGTACCTGCCGTGGCCGGGGCGGCCGTGGTACTCGCCGCCCTCGACGAGCACGCGGCCGCGCGACATGACCAGGTCGATGGCGCCGTCGACCTCGAAGCCCTCCCACGCGGAGTGGTCCATGCTCATGTGGTGCGTGGCCGCGGTGATCGTGGTACGGCCCGCCGGGTCGTAGACCACGATGTCCGCGTCGGCCCCCGGGGCGATGACGCCCTTGGCCCCGTACAGGCCGAACATCCGCGCTGGGGTCGTGGAGGTGAGCTCCACCCAGCGCTCCAGGCTGATCTGCCCGGTGACGACGCCCTGGTACAGCAGGTCCATGCGGTGCTCCACCGAGCCGATGCCGTTGGGGATCGCCCGGAAGTCGCCGACGCCCAGGTCCTTCTGCCCCGTCATACAGAACGGGCAGTGGTCGGTGGAGACCATCTGCAGGTCGTTGGTGCGCAGCGCCTGCCACATGTGGTCCTGGTGCCCCTCGGCCCGCGAGCGCAGCGGCGTCGAGCAGACCCACTTCGCGCCCTCGAACCCCGGCGCGCCGAGCTGCTCCTCGAGCGACAGGTACAGGTACTGCGGGCACGTCTCGCCGAACACGTTCTTCCCGTTGTCCCGCGCCCGCGCCAGTTGGGCCACCGCCTGCTTGGCGCTGACGTGCACCACGTACAGGGGCGCCCGGGTGAGGTCGGCGAGCATGACCGCCCGGTGCGTCGCCTCCTCCTCGAGCTGCCAGGCACGCGCCACCCCGTGGTAGTACGGGTCGGTCTTGCCGGCCTCGACGAGTTGCGCGGCCAGCACGTCGATCGCCGGGCCGTTCTCCGCGTGCATCATCGTCAGCAGCCCCAGGTCGGCTGCCTTCTGCATGGCCCGGACGATCTGCGCGTCGTCGGAGTAGAAGACGCCGGGGTAGGCCATGAACAGCTTGTAGCTGGTGATGCCCTCGTCGACGAGCCCTTCCATCGCCTTGAGCGAGTCGTCGTCGACGCCGCCGATGATCTGGTGGAACGCGTAGTCGATCGCGCACTTCCCGGCCGCCTTGGCGTGCCACGCGGCGAGCCCGTCCTGCACCCGCTCCCCGGCGCGCTGCACCGCGAAGTCGATGATGGTCGTGGTCCCGCCCCAGGCCGCGGCGCGGGTCCCCGTCTCGAACGTGTCCGACGCGGCGGTGCCGCCGAACGGCAGCTCCATGTGGGTGTGCGCGTCGACGCCCCCGGGGATCACGTACGTGCCGGTCGCGTCGATCACCTGGTCCACGTGGGCTGGCAGGTCGAAGCCGAGCAGCGTGGAGCCGGGCTGCAGGACGGCGGCGATCGTCTCCCCGTCGACCAGGACGTCGGCCGGCCCACGCCCGGTCGCGCTGACGAGGGTGCCGCCGGTGATGAGGGTCTTCATCGTGTGCTCCCGGGGTCGAGTCGGGTCGGGTCGGATCGGGTCATGGCGCGACGAGGGAGCCGTAGGCGTCGGGCCGGCGGTCGCGGAAGAACTGCCAGCGCTCCCGCACCTCGCGGAGCTGACCCAGGTCGAGGTCGCGCACCAGGAGCTGGTCCTCGGTGGCGGAGCCGCGCTCCCCCACGAGGTTCCCGTCCGGGCCCACCGCGTACGAGCTGCCGTAGAACGCGACGGCCTCGTCGCCATACTCGTTGTCCTCCAGCCCCACCCGGTTGTTCGCGACGACGAAGTAGCCATTGGCGACGGCGGCCGCGGGCTGCTCGATCTCCCAGAGCCGGTTCGAGATCCCGGGCGCCGTGGCGTTCGGGTTGAAGACGATCTCGGCCCCGGCCAGGGCCAGGGCCCGCCACCCCTCGGGGAAGTGCCGGTCGTAGCAGATGTTGACGCCGATCACC
>JAEWEI010000382.1 GCA_023389545.1 Actinomycetes bacterium
GGGGCCACCGTGCCCGCCGCGACCGGGTTGGGCCACGCGTCCGGCTGGCCGCCCGACGTCCTGCCGTAGGAGCCGACGACGTCCACCACCAGCACCACCGTCTCGTCGGGGGACTCGGCATGCTGGCCGGCATCGCCCGGGGCCGCGTAGCCCACCTCGGGCGGCACCGACAGCAGCACCCGAGCCCCGACACGCAACCCGGACAGCGCCTCGCCCCAGCCAGGCGGCAGACCTGGCAGCGAGGCGACGAGCGGCGCGCCGTCGTCGAACGAGCTGTCAAGCTCCGCGCCGTCCCACACCTGGGCCAGGTAGTGCACCAGCACGAGCGCGCCCGGCTCGACGACGGCGCCGCTGCCGGGCGCCACGACCTCCGCGGTGAAGTCGCGCGGCGGCGCGGACGCCGGGAAGTCGATCTGCGGGCGGGCGCCGATCTCGCCCAGCACCGTGGGCAGGGCGTCGCGCCGCGACCCGTCCAGCCCGCCCACGCACGAGGCCACCAGCAGCAGGGCGGCGAGGGCCATCCCCAGCAGGGCGGCGGGTCGAGAGGTCATCTGGGCTCCCGGACGACAGTCCGCCGGGCGATCCGGCCGGGGGAGGGTCGCCCCCGGACGGCGCAGCCGAGGGCCCCTCCAGGATGCCCCTTTCGTCCCTGTGTCGCCTGTCCGCCGCATGTCCGCCGCATGTCCACTGTCTGGCGCGCGCACCGCGCTGCCAGGCCCGCTCGCCGCGGCCTCCCACATGCGCAGGGACCTCCGGCCCACGTGCGGAGGCGCGTGGGGACGGACGATTGTGCAGAGCCGGGCTGCGGGGGCAGGGCACAGACGAGCAGGAGGTGCACGCGATGAGGATCTTGGTGACGGTGGCGTCCAGGCATGGAGCCACGCGCGAGATCGGATCGGTGGTGGCGCGAGTGCTCACCGAGGCAGGTCACTCCGTCGACGAGCTCGACCCCGAGCAGGTGACGGATGTGCGGGACTACGACGCGGTGGTGCTCGGGTCCGCGGTCTACACCGCGCACTGGCTGCCCGCCGCCCGCGCGCTCGCCGAGCGCTGCGCACAGGACCTGGTGGCGCGGCCCGTGTGGCTGATGTCCTCCGGGCTGGCCACGCAGCCGGCAGCGTCGGCGAACTCGCCCCACGAGGTCAGCCAGATGCGCGAGGCCCTGGGCGCCCGGGCGCACCGCAGCTTCGCCGGCCGGCTGATCCGCAGCGAGTTGACCTTCGCCGAGCGCGCGCTCATCTCAGGCGCGCGCGCCCGCGAAGGGGACCACCGCGACCTCGACGCCGTGGCCGCGTGGGCGACGCAGATCGCCGACGAGCTCGCGGCACTGGCCCCGGCGCACGCCTGAGCCGGGGCCGCGTCGCTCAGCCGAGCTGGGCCGCCACGCGATCCCAGATCGCGGGGCGGCGCAGGCGGCGGAGCTGGGCGGCGACCTGCTCAGTCGTCGGGCGCTCCTCCGGCGCGGTGGCCGTCATCGACCGCAGCAGCGCGGCCCAGGCCGGGCCGAACGTGTCGGGCACCTCGGGCGCCTCGAGCAGCCGCGCGAGCGAGCTGGCCAGCGCCTCGCCGGGGTAGGCGCGGCGGGCGGTGAGGCACTCGAGCAGCACGAGGCCCAGCGAGTAGACGTCGGACTGCGGGCCCAACGGCTGCCCGAGCGCCTGCTCCGGGCTCAGGTAGCTGGCCGTGCCGAACGTGGGGCCGCCCTCGGCGCCGGCCGTGGCCTGGCCGTCCATGGGCTGCGCGATGCCGAAGTCGGCGAGCTTCGTGGAGGTCTGCGGCGCCTCCGCGTCACCGCTGAGCACGGCCTCCCGGGCGACGAGCACGTTGGCCGGCTTGATGTCCCGGTGCACGACGCCCACCGCATGCGCGTGCCCGAGCGCCTCGGCCAGCTGGCGGCCCACGTCGGCCACCTCCGCCGGGGGCAGCGGGCCCGCGTCGATGTGGTCGCGCAGCGTGCGCCCCTCCACGAGCTCCATCACCAGGAACGCGAGCGGCTCGCCCGCCGGGCCGACGTCCGCGCCGACGTCGAGGAGGGCCACCAGGCCCGGGTGCGAGAGGCTGCCGAGCATGCGCGCCTCATCCGCGTACCGCCGGATCTCACGGGGGGCCACCCCGTCGAGGGAGAAGACCTTGATGGCCACGTACCGGGTCAGCCGGCTGTCCGTGCCCCGGAACACCGTGCCCATCCCACCGTGGCCGAGGGGGGCGTCGACGTGGTAGCGGCGTCCGAGCGTGCACCCGACCAGTGTCCGGGGGTCGATCCTCTGCACCGTGCCGCGCTCCCTCGTTAGTGGACTCGACCCACCCCTCGACGGTAGGAGCAGCCAGCGGCCGGCGCATCCGGGGAGCGGAGCCGCCAGGGGTGATCTGACGCCCTGTCTCGACAAGATCACGCCCTGAGCAGGCGGCTCGCGGAGCCGGTCGCACATCCGCCGGCGCCATGATGCAGAGGTGGATTCGACGACTTCTCCCCGGACCTCCACCGCGCCGTACGACGCCCTGATGCTGTACTCCTTCGGCGGCCCCAACGCCCCCGAGGACGTGCTGCCGTTCCTGCGGAACGTCACGCGCGGCAAGGACATCCCCGATGAGCGGCTGGCCGTGGTGGGCGAGCACTACGCCCTGTTCGGCGGCCGCAGCCCCATCAACGAGCAGAACCTCGCGCTCGTCGACGCGCTGCGCGCCGAGCTCGAGCGCCGCGGCGTGGACCTTCCGGTCGCCTGGGGCAACCGGAACTGGGAGCCGTACACGATCGACGCGCTCACGGGTCTGCGCGACGCGGGCGCCCGGCGCGTGCTGGCCATCGTCACCAGCGCCTACGGGTCGTACTCGGGGTGCCGCCAGTACCGGGAGAACCTGGCCGCGACCCTCGTCGAGATGGGCGCGACCAGCCCCACCGGCGACGACGGCAGCGCGGGGATCATCGTCGACAAGCTGCGCCACTACTTCAACCACCCGGGCTTCGTGCAGGCCAACGCCGATGCGGTGGTCGAGGCGTACGAGCAGCTCGCCGAGCAGACCGGCGGCGATGCCGCGGCCGTGGCCAGCAGCGCCCCGCTCGTCTTCGTCACGCACTCGGTGCCCCACGCCATGGAGGAGGGCTCAGGCGCGCAGGCCCCCAGCTACCGCGCCCAGCACCTCGACGTCGCGGGGCTCGTCGCCGCGCAGGTCGGCGAGCGCCTGGACGCTGACGTCGAGTGGACCCTCGCGTACTGCTCGCGCTCCGGCCCGCCCAGCCAGCCGTGGCTTGAGCCAGACGTGAACGACCTGCTCAGCGAGCGTGCCGCCGCGGGCATGCGCGCCGTCGTGCTCTCGCCCATCGGGTTCGTCTCCGACCACATGGAGGTCGCGTTCGACCTCGACACCGAGGCGCTGGCGACGGCCCGCGAACTGGGCGTCGCAGCAGTGCGCGCCGGCACCGTGTCGACTCGCCGCCCGTTCGTGGAGGGGCTCGTGGACCTGGTGCTCGAGCGCGCGGCCGCGGAGCGCGGCGAGGCCCCCGAGCGGGCCGCCGCGGGTACCCTCGGCGCCTGGCCGGATGTGTGCCGGCCCGGATGCTGCCGCATGCGGGCGGGCCAGGACAGCGGGATCCCCGCCGCGTGCGGATCGGACCCCGTCCCGGACCGCCCGGTGGACTCGACGACAGGAGCGCAGCACGCATGAGCACGGCACACGCAGGAGCCCCCGAGGGCGGCCACTCCGCGGAGGTCGCGGACGCCGTCAACTCTGAGATCCGCTACGCGATGTTCTCGGTCTACGCACTCGAGGAGGCCCTGCCGGAGGACGACCAGGAGCGCGCGCGGCTCGTGCGAGAGGCCGAGGCCGCCATCACGATGGACGGCGCGGCGCCCGGCGACCTCGTCATCCGCGGCTGGTACGACGTCGCCGGCCTGCGCGCCGACGCCGATCTCATGGTCTGGTTCCACGGCGACTCGATCGAGGCCGTGCAGGGCGCCTACGAGCGGCTGCGCGCGAGCGTGCTCGGCCGCCACGTGGTCCCCGTGTGGTCGGTGGTGGCGCTGCACCGGCCCGCCGAGTTCAACCGCGGCCACATCCCCGCGTTCCTCGCCGGCGAGCCCCCGCGCGACTACCTGTCCGTGTACCCGTTCGTGCGGTCCTACGAGTGGTACGTGCTGCCCGACGCGGAGCGCCGCGAGATGCTCGTCGAGCACGGGCGCGCCGCCAAGGACTACGCGGACGTGCGCGCGAACACCCTCGCCGCGTTCGCCCTGGGCGACTACGAGTGGATCCTGGC
>JAEWEI010000386.1 GCA_023389545.1 Actinomycetes bacterium
CACTCCACCATGAGAGCCGGTCCCGGCCGGCGCGCGACCAAGATCCATCTCCGAGCGGACGACGGGATTCGAACCCGCGACCCTCACCTTGGCAAGGTGATGCTCTACCACTGAGCCACGTCCGCACGACGGTCCCACCGGCTCTCACCGGCGTTTCCCGTGCGTGAGAACAATAGCCGACTCTGCGGGTGGTGGTGTCACCCGGCTCGCCGTTGCCACCATGGCTGGGGGGTTCCATGCTGGTTCTCCCGGTCCGCACAGGCGGATTCCCGGGAGGGGGAGGCGCGGCATGGCACGACGAGGTGTGTGGATCGCGGTCCTGGTCGTGGGGCTCGCCGTGGTGGCCACGGGATGCGCACCAGGGCCCAACTACGCGGCACAGGCGGGCGGCGGCGACCCCGCGGGCTTCTGGCTCGGCCTCTGGCAGGGCCTCATCAGCCCGATCGTCTTCGTCATCTCGTTGTTCACGGACACGATCAACATCTACGAGGTCGACAACAACGGGAACTGGTACAACTTCGGTTTCATGCTCGGCGTGTCCTTCGCGTTCGGCGGCGCGGCTGGCTCAGGCGGCGCCGGGCGCCGGCGGCGTCGTCGGGGACACGCCTGACCAGCCCGGACTCGCGGCGCGTGGAATAGCGCCGCCGCCCCGGCGATTGGGTGGACATGAGCTCACCTATCACCGTCCATGTGTGGTCCGACATCGCGTGCCCGTGGTGCTTCGTCGGCAAGCGCCGCTTCGAGCGGGCCGTGGCAGACTTCGACGGCGACGTCGTCGTGGAGTACCACTCGTTCGAGCTGGCGCCTGACACGCCAGTCGACTTCGAGGGCAGCGAGGTGGACTTCCTCGCGCGGCACAAGGGCATGCCCGAGGCGCAGGTCGCCCAGATGCTCGGCCAGATGACCGCGCTCGCCGCAGGGGAGGGCCTCGCGTTCGACTTCGCGTCGGTCCGGCACACCAAGACCCTGCTCGCCCACCAGGCGCTGCACCACGCGAAGTCGCACGGCAAGCAGCTCGAGTTGGTGGAGCGGTTGTTCAGCGCCTACTTCGAGCAGGGCCGGCACGTCGGCCGCGCGGATGAGCTCGCCGAGCTGGCGGCGGAGGTGGGGCTCGACAGGGCCGACCTGCTCGAGGCGCTTGCCGACGGCCGCCATGCCCCCGCGGTGGAGGCGGACATCGCCGCCGCCCAGCAACTCGGCATCCAGGGCGTGCCGTTCTACGTCATCGACGACAGGTACGGGATCTCGGGCGCGCAGTCGCCTGACGTCTTCCGCTCGGCGCTGGAACGGGCTGCGCAGGACCGTGCGGCGTCGGGCGAGGGCGCGGACGCGGCAGTGGCAGGCGGGCGATGAGCGCGGTGGACGGCCACGAGCCCAGCAGCCCTCAGAGTCTGCCGGTGCGCCTCGCGGGGCCCTTGGCTCCCTGGGGCGACGCCGACGCGGGAACGTGCGTGGACGGCGTCTGCGCGCTGCCTGAGGCTGACGCGGGCACGCCGACCGCCTGAGGCCCCGGCCGCACCGGCGAGTCGCCTGCCGGTGCGGCCGGGGCCGTGGACTACTTGCCTGCGCCGCGCGCCGCCGCCCGGGCCTCCAGCAGGCTCACGTCCCGCACAGCGCCCTTGTCGGCCGAGAGTGCCATGGCGGCGTAGGCGCGCAGGGCAGGGGACACCACGCGGTCGCGGGTGCGCGGGTGGTAGCCGCCGTCGGCCTCCAGCTGCGCGCGGCGGGCGGCCAGCACCTCGTCGGGCACGTCGAGGCGGATGGACCGGTTCGGGATGTCGATGACGATCGTGTCGCCGTCCTCGACCAGCGCGATCGCGCCGCCGGCGGCGGCCTCGGGGGAGACGTGGCCGATGGACAGCCCGGACGTCCCACCGGAGAAGCGGCCGTCGGTGACCAGAGCGCACGCCTTCCCGAGCCCGAGCCCCTTGAGGTACGACGTCGGGTAGAGCATCTCCTGCATGCCGGGCCCGCCGCGGGGGCCCTCGTAGCGGATGACCACCACGTCGCCGGCCTTCACACGCTTGGAGAGGATCGCCTCGACGGCGTCATCCTGCGACTCGACGACGAGCGCCGGGCCGGAGAACGTCCAGATCGACTCGTCGACGCCCGCCGTCTTGACGATGCAGCCGTCCTCGGAGAGGTTCCCGCGCAGCACCGCGAGGCCACCGTCCACCGAGTAGGCGTGCTCGACGTCGCGGATGCAGCCGTTCGCCGCGTCCACGTCGAGCTCGTCCCACCGTGAGGACTGCGAGAACGCCTTCGCGGAGCGTTGACGGCCCGGTCCCGCGTGGAACAGCTCGATGGCCTCCTCGGACGCCGACCCACCGCGCACGTCCCACTCCTTGAGCCAGGACTCGAGCGAGGGGGAGTGCACCGAGTGCACGTCCTCGTGCAGCAGGCCCGCGCGGTGCAGCTCGCCGAGGATGGCGGGGATGCCACCGGCGCGGTGCACGTCCTCCATCAGGTAGATGCCGTTCGGCGCGACCTTGGACAGGCACGGCACCTGGCGTGAGCGAGCCTCGATATCGGTGAGCGTGTAGTCGAGCTCGGCCTCATGCGCCGCCGCGAGCAGGTGCAGCACCGTGTTGGTCGAGCCGCCCATCGCGATGTCCAGCGCCATGGCGTTGTCGAAGGCCGCGTGGGTGGCGATCGCGCGCGGCAGCACGCTCGCGTCGTCCTGCTCGTAGTACCGACGGGTGATCTCCACGGCGGTGCGGCCGGCGTCCTCGTACAGCGCCCGGCGGGCGGTGTGCGTCGCGAGCGTCGAGCCGTTGCCCGGCAGGCCCAGGCCGAGCGCCTCGATGAGGCAGTTCATCGAGTTCGCGGTGAACATCCCCGAGCAGGAGCCGCACGTGGGGCACGCGGCCTCCTCGATGCGGTCGATGTCCGCGTCGGAGACCTTGTCGTCCACCGCCTCGGCGATCGCCGTCACCAGGTTGAGGCCGGTGCGGGTCGTGCCGTCCGTGAGCGTGGCCGAGCCGCCCTCCATCGGGCCACCCGAGACGAACACCGTCGGGATGTTGAGCCGCAACGCGGCCATGAGCATCCCGGGGGTGATCTTGTCGCAGTTGGAGATGCAGACCAGGGCGTCGGCCCGGTGCGCCTCGACCATGTACTCGACAGAGTCGGCGATCAGGTCCCGCGAGGGCAGCGAGTAGAGCATGCCGGCGTGGCCCATCGCGATCCCGTCGTCGACGGCGATGGTGTTGAACTCGCGTGCCACGCCCCCGGCCTCATGGATCGCCTCCGAGACGATGCGCCCCACCGGCTGCAGGTGGGTGTGGCCGGGCACGAACTCGGTGAAGCTGTTCGCGACGGCGACGATCGGCTTGCCGATGTCCTCGCGGGCCACGCCGGCGGCGCGCAGCAGCGCGCGGGCTCCGGCCATGTTCCTGCCGTGGGTGACTGTGCGTGAGCGGAGCTGGGGCATGTGCACATCTCATCACCCCCGCGTGGGTGGTGGCGGCATTGACCGGGCGATGGACACCTGCGGCCTATGAGGCGCCCGGGATCTCCCCTGCCGCCCCACACGTGGCCTTCGTCCCAGGCAGGGGCGCTGTCGGCGGCCTAGGTTCGCCTGGGGCCCGACCGACCCGCGCGGCGCGCCCCGAGCATCCCGCGGGCCGATCGACTGGAGCCCCGCATGCCCGTCCTCGTCGCCTACGCCACCAAGTACGGCGCCACCCGCGGGATCGCCGAGCACATCGCCCGCGAGCTCACGGACGCCGGGCAACCTGCTGAGGCGCTGCCGTCCGCCGCCGTGCACGACCTCAGCGCGTACTCGGCGGTCATCGTCGGCAGCGCCGTCTTCGTCGGGAAGTGGCATCGCGACGCCCGCCACTTCGTGCGCCGTCACGGCGAACAACTCCGCCAGCGGCCGGTGTGGCTGTTCAGCAGCGGCCCGCTCGGCGATGCGACACACGACAAGGAGGGCAAAGACCTGGTCGAGGCATCTCAGCCCCTCGACCTCGCCAAGCACGTCGAGGCGACGGACGCCCGCGGCACGACCGTCTTCTTCGGCGCCCTCGACGCCGCGCGGCTCGACGGGCCCGGCCGGCTCATGATGCGCCTCCCCGCGGCGCGCGGGGTCATGGTCGAAGGGGACTTCCGAGACTGGGCCGCGATCGGCGAGTGGGCCCGGTCGATCGCGGCCGAGCTCTCAGACGCAGCGGCCTGAGAGAGAGCGACTCGGGCCCGCGATCCCTCACGCGGCGCGGTCAGGCCGCGCCGGCCCCGCGCAGCCGGCGCAAGGTCCCGTGGGCCGGTGCTGCCAGCGGCCCGAGCGCGACGAGGTAGCGGCGCCCGTCCGAGGTCGTGATCTCCACCGCCTCGTCGTCACCCGTGCTGATGAGCACCCCCCGCTTCCGGTGGCTGCCCTTGATCCCCCAGCCGCCGAAGTCCTCGAAGGGCCGCACGGTCCGCAGGCGAACGGACTCGATGTCCTCCCACCGGATCGTGCGGCGCCAGAACGGTGCGAGTGCGACGGCGACGCGTCTCTCGTCGGCATACAGGGCCGCGCCTGTGAAGAACACGATGACCAGGAGCAGCCCGATCGCCACCCCGACGGCGATCCACTCGGCGGCGGACGACGCAGTCGCGGCGACGACGACGGCCACGAGCGCCGGGCCGATGCCGATCATGAGCCGAAGGCCGGGATGGAAGGGGCTGAAAGCGATACGGCGCATCACACACCTTCTGAGTGGCTGGCTCGATGACGACTGCTTCGCGCGTCGCAGGCTACCGAGGTGGCAGATCGGATGGGGCGTCATCGGCAGGGGCGCTTCCCACGGGGGAACGACGAAGGCCCCAGGTCGATGACCTGGGGCCTTGCTGGTGGGCGATACTGGGATCGAACCAGTGACCTCTTCCGTGTCAGGGAAGCGCGCTACCGCTGCGCCAATCGCCCAAATGGGTGGTACTGCTGGATGGTGCTGCGAGGTGGAGATGGGATTCGAACCCACGTATACGGCTTTGCAGGCCGCTGCCTCGCCACTCGGCCACTCCACCCTGAGATCGTGCTCCCCAGCGGTGCACGAGTGCGCCGATCAAGGATCCATCTCCGAGCGGACGACGGGATTCGAACCCGCGACCCTCACCTTGGCAAGGTGATGCTCTACCACTGAGCCACGTCCGCGCGACACTCCCGCTCGGCTCTCACCGGCGTTCCGTGTGCGTCCCAGACTCTAACTGACGAGTTCGGCGTGCGTCCAACCGGCCTCCTTTCGGCGGCCCCGCGAGGTCCCGGCCGGGGTCGGTACGGTGTCGCTGTGCCTGTGACCAGCCGCGACACCCGGGTCACGCCAGAGGTGCCCATGACGGGCACGGCGTGGTTCGCCGGGGTGCGCGCGCATGGCGTGGTCGAGTGCGTGAATGTGCGCGAGTCGCCCGAACGGCTCGCGACGCCAGGGTTCTGGGCGGTCGTGGGGGAGTTCGGCGGCGCCGTGCGGGCGTGGCGGTTCGCCGAGGTCGACCGCGAGGACAGAGCCGGCTCCGACGCGCCACACGCGCCGGCATCCGACACGTGGCGGGGGCCGGCGCCCGAGTCCTGGTCGTCGTCGATGAGCCGCCAGCAGTACGTCGACGCGGTCAGGCGCACGCGCGAGGAGATCCGGCGGGGGAGGGTCTACCAGGCGAACATCTGCCGGGTGCTGTCAGCGCCGCTGCCCTCGGCTGGCGGCCGCGAGCCCGACGCGCTGGCGCTGTCGGCGGCGCTCATGGCCGGCAACCCCGCGCCGTACGCGGGCGGCGTGCACATCCCGGCGGGCCCCGGCATCGAGCCGGCCTGGGTGGTCACCGCCTCGCCCGAGTTGTTCCTGCGCGTCGACGGGGACCTCGTCACCTCGGCGCCCATCAAGGGGACCGCCGAGCACCACGACGCACTGCGGGGCAAGGACCGCGCGGAGAACGTGATGATCACGGACCTGGTCCGCAACGACCTGCAGCGGGTGTGCGAGCCGGGCACCGTCGAGGTGGTCGACCTGCTGGCCGTCGAGCAGCACCCCGGTCTCGTCCACCTGGTCTCGACGGTGCAGGGCCGGTTGCGCCCCGGGGTCGCGGGCTCGCCGCGGATGTGGGCGGAGGTCCTCGACGCCGCCTACCCGCCGGCGTCGGTGTCCGGGGCGCCCAAGAGCTCGGCGCTGCACGTCATCGCCGAGCTCGAGGACACGCCACGCGGACCGTACTGCGGGGCCGTCGGCTGGATCGACGTCGCGGAGGACGGGCGGGTCCGGGCCGAGCTCGCTGTGGCGATCCGGACGTTCTGGTGGGCGCGGGACGCCGCGGGCGACGGGGTGCTGCGGTTCGGCACCGGCGCGGGCCTCACTTGGGGGAGCGATCCGGACGCCGAATGGGAGGAGACCGAGTTGAAGGCGCGCCGCCTCGTGGCCCTCGCCTCCGCCACGGGCTGAGCCGGTCCGCTCCCGTGAGGCGGGCCACGGCGCCAGACTGGCCGTCATGAGCGATCCTGCGCGTCCGGTGATCTGGTCTGACGGCCGCCTGCGTTCCCCCGACGAGCCTGTGGCGACTGCGGTCGACCACGGGCTGACCGTCGGGGACGGGGTGTTCGAGACCTGTGGCGTGGCAGGCGGCCACGCGTTCGCGCTGAGCCGGCACCTGCGTCGGCTGGGGCGGTCCGCCGAGGGGTTGGGCCTCCCCGCGCCAGACGAGGACGAGGTGCGAGCCGGCGTCGCCGCAGTGCTCGCCGCCGCGGGCCCCGACGCCGGGCGGGTGCGGATCACGCTCACCGGTGGGCCGGGACCGCTCGGCTCGCACCGGTTCGATCCCGTTGACGCGCGTCCCACGCTGATCGTGCTCGCGGGCCCCGCGCCCCGCTCGCCAGTGGCCCGGGCCGTCCGGGTGCCGTGGGTCCGCAACGAGCGGTCCGCTGTGGCGGGCCTGAAGACGACGTCGTACGCGGAGAACGTCGTCGCGCTGGCCGAGGCCTACCGGCAGGGCGCCGACGAGGCCCTGCTCGCCAACACCATCGGGGAGCTGTGCGAGGGAACGGGCTCCAACGTCTTCGTCGAGCGCGGCGGCGAGTTGCTCACGCCCCCGCTGTCGAGCGGCTGCCTGGCGGGCATCACCCGCGAGCTGCTCCTGGAGTGGGCGGCGGAGGCCGGGCTCCCGGTCCGCGAGGCAGGAGCGGGAGAACTGCCCTACACGGTGCTCGACGAGGCGCTGGGCGGCGGCGCGGGGCTGGTGCTGAGCGGCTCCGTCCGCAACGTGGCGCCTGTGGTCGAGCTCGACGGCAGGCCAGTCGAGGTGGGCGAGGTCACCGCCGCCGCTCGCGCGCTTTTCGAGGAGCGGATGGCCTCGGACGTGGACCCGTGACGGGAGTGGGGATCAGGCGTCGACGAGTGTGACGCTCACCAGGGCCGTGTCGCCCACGTCGAGGTGCTCGGCGGCGCGCACTGCCTTCTTGACCGGCAGCACGTAGGTGCCGCGGGACTTGTCAGGGAAGACCGACGTCCGCCAGGTGGTGCGGCCGATCGTCACCTCGACGCGCATCGACCCGAATCCCCGGGTTCCGCGATCGGCGACCTCGGCGATCGCGTCAGCGGCATCCGTGGGCAGGCTGACGAACGTCCACACGTCTGCCTTCCGGGCGTCCCACACCCAGATGGCGGCCTCGAACTCGTAGGTCACGCGCGCCCGGCTTGTCGTGGTTGCGCTCTCAGGCCGTGAGGAGCGCGGCGATGAGGGCGGAGATCTCGCTCTCCATGCGGTCGCTCTCGGAGCCCAGCGGGACGAGGGTCTGGGTGGCGGCCAGGAAGCGCTCGAAGGGCTCGGCGGGGGTGGCCAGCAGGGCGCTGCCCTCGACGCCGCTGAGCGACAGCAGCGCGTAGTCAGGGTCCTCGTCGCGCCACACCTGGACGTCCCCCGTGCCGGCGGGCGCATCGCTGCGCGCCAGCATCCCCTGCACGAGCAGCTCTCGGCCGAGGAGCCAGGTGGACATGGTGTGAGGGCCGGTGAAGACAGCGCGAACCGTGTACGGGTCGGCTATCCGGAACGAGA
>JAEWEI010000388.1 GCA_023389545.1 Actinomycetes bacterium
GCCTGCTTGCCGTCCAGGATCAGCTGGCCCGCCCGGGCCTTGACCTCGAACGTGTCCTCGAGCTGCCACAGGTCGCCGAGCCTGGCGAGGTCCGTCGTGGAGTAGCCCGCGGCCCAGAACGCCTCGGAGGCCGCGGAGCGGTCGTCCTCAAGGGCCGAGGCTGCCGCGACGTCCTGCTCGGCGGCGATCTCCTCGCTGATGACCGTCTCGCCACCAGGCTGTGCGCCGTCGGCGCCCGAGCCCAGTCCGGCGGCCACCGCGACGCTGCTTCCGGCGAGGGACAGGCTCGCGGCGACGAAGCCGACGGTCATCCAGCGGCGGCGCGGGCGGGCCTCGCCCTCGGCAAGGACGGGCGTCGGGGTCGTGGTGGTGTCGTTCATCGATCCTCCAGGTGTGTCGCGAACGTGCTGACCCTCTGAAGACGCGGCTCGACGCCCATGTGTGCAGTGCGATTCGCACCTCTTGTGATCGGCCACTGTACGAGCCTCGCGTCCCGCGGGATGGGGCGATCCAGGCATAGCGTCTCGACATGGCCACGCCGATCGAGTCCGCGCACGACCTCCACCTGCGGGACGGGCGCACCCTGCGCGCCTATGACACGGCGCCCGGCGACCCCGACCGCTCCGACCGCGTGACAGTTGTCTGGCACCACGGCTCGCCACAGAGCGGCGAGTTGCTCGGCCCGCTCGTGACCGCGGCGGCGCCCCTCGGCGTCCGGCTCGTGTCCTACGCCCGCCCCGGCTACGGCGGGTCCACCCCCGCGCCTGGCCGGGACGTCGCCACGGCGGCCGATGACGTGGCGCAGCTCGCCGACGCGCTCGGTGTCGAGCGGTTCGCGGTGATGGGCGCCTCGGGTGGCGGCCCGCACGCACTGGCCTGCGCGGCGCTGCTGCCGGAGCGGGTCACCGCCGTCGCCTGCCTCGCCGCCATCGCCCCGCCGACGGGGGACGAGGACTGGTATGCCGGGATGGCGAGCCCGGAAGGCCTCCGGGCAGCCGCCGCCGGAGGCCGGGAGGCGCGGGAGCGGTATGCGCAGGACGCGGAGTTCGACCCGGCGTCGTTCACCGAAGCCGACTGGGCGGCGCTCGCCGGGGAGTGGGCGGCGCTCGGTGACGACGCCGCGCACGCCGGCCAGGCGTGGCCGGGCGGTCTGGTGGACGACGACGTGGCGTTCGCACGGCCCTGGGGGTTCGACGTGGCGCAGGTCCGCGCGCCTGTGCTCCTGGTGCAGGGCGGCCAGGACCGCGTGGTCCCCACCGGGCACGTCGACCTCCTCGCGGCTGCGCTGCCCGCCGCCGAGGTCTGGCGGCGGACCGACGACGGCCACGTCTCGGTGCTCGGCGCCTGCGCGGACGCGCTGGCCTGGCTGGTGGCGCGGGCTTGACGTCGGCGGCGTATTCATGGGTCGAATATCTTCTGCGTCAACCGAGGCGATATTCATCCCCTGACTTTTCCATCCGTTGACGAATGGCCCCGCATTTTCCGTGGCGCTCCCACCGCAGACAGCACAATGCCCAGCAGTCTTCGCGGACTGCTGGGCACAGGTGCTCTCGTTCGGGCCGTCACACGGCCCCGTACGTCAGCGCACCAGCGGCGTCATCCCTGAGAGGGCGATCAGATGGGCCATGTCGCGGCGTTGCGCGGCAGTGAGAGCCCGGCTCGAAGGGACGGATGGACGGCGGCGTGCGCGGCGGACAGGGGTGGCGTCCGACTTTCGCGAGGTGAGGGTGTTCACGCTCCGAACAATATCGAGACGCCAGCCGGAAAGCGATGGAATTATCGTTCCTCGAATGTGCTGTGGGGCACATTCACCCAACGGCGACGCGGGCCCCCGAATGCACCCGCACGCGAGCACCGCGAGCCACCACCACCAACGCCGCCCCCAGGAAGACCCCGAGCGTCGCCACCAGCACGTCGTCCGTCGCCGCGACCCGGCCTGCCCCGAGGATCCACTGCAAGGCCTCCGCCGACACCGCGACAGCCGCCCCCGTCAGCACGCACCTGCCCAGCCCCCACCCGAAGCGGAGCGCGAGCAGGACGCCCAGAGGGAGGAAGAGCAGCACGAGCCCGCCGATCTGCGCGGCGGGAACCTCCCAGGACGCCGATCGCGTGATCAAGGGGCCCAGGCCCTCGAAGGGGACGAGCTGCAGCGGCCGGGTCGTCACCCCCGGCGCGACAGTCGCCTGGGTGGTGAGCACCAGGGCCAGCCCCCACAGCGCGAGGAAGGCGTCGCCCGTCGCGCGGACGATCACCGCGCGATCACCAGCCCCTCCCACGGGAGGGCTCATCCGACGCCCCCAACCTACTGAGCGCGGCCGTCCGGCGGGCCGATTTGCGCCTCGCTCTCGGACCCCTCGCCCGTCCGCCCAGGCGAATCGACCCCGGTGGGCCCTGGGCCGGAGATTGTGGGCGACGGCTCGCAGGTTCACCTGGGAGAATGGGCCGTCGTGAGCACCGCCGGAGAGGACCAGCCGAGGCCTGAGGGCGCCGACCCCGGTTCCCGCCCGGCTCGGCGGCGTCGCCCTCCCCGCCGGCGGCCCGGCTCCGACAAGCGCACCGCTGGAGCCGAGGACGACACCCCGCAGGCAGGCGCTCGCACCGACAAGCCCCGTGACGACCCGCGCCGCCGCGAGCGCCGCGCCGCCGCCCGACGCGCCGCCGTCGTCCCGCCCATCACGTACCCCGAGCAACTCCCGGTCTCGGCGCGCCGCGACGACATCGCGGCGGCGATCCGCGACCACCAGGTGGTGATCGTCGCGGGCGAGACGGGCTCCGGGAAGACGACGCAGCTGCCGAAGATCGTGCTCGACCTCGGTCGGGGCCGCGAGGGGCAGATCGGGCACACGCAGCCGCGGCGCATCGCGGCGCGCACGGTCGCGGAGCGGATCGCTGACGAGTTGGGCACGTCGATCGGTGAGCTCGTGGGCTACCAGGTGCGGTTCACCGACGAGTCGAGCGAGCGGACGCTCGTGAAGGTCATGACGGACGGCATCCTGCTCGCGCAGATCCAGCGGGACCCGATGCTGCGCGGCTACGACACGCTGATCATCGACGAGGCGCATGAGCGCTCGCTCAACATCGACTTCCTGCTGGGGTACCTGACGCGGCTGCTGCCGCAGCGCCCGGACCTCAAGCTCATCATCACGTCGGCGACGATCGACTCGGAGCGGTTCGCGCGGCA
>JAEWEI010000430.1 GCA_023389545.1 Actinomycetes bacterium
CTGGGTGCTCGGTCCGACCCCCCAGTAGCCACGCACGCGACGGAGTACTCCCGTGGAAGCCCTTGAATTGGCCCGGTGGCAGTTCGGTGTCACCACCGTCTACCACTTCATCTTCGTCCCGTTGACCATCGGCCTGGCCCCGCTCGTGGCACTGATGCAGACCTTCTGGGTGCGCACGGGCAACGAGCGCTGGCTGCGCCTGACCAAGTTCTTCGGCAAGCTCTTGCTGATCAACTTCGCGATCGGCGTCGCCACCGGCATCGTCCAGGAGTTCCAGTTCGGCATGAACTGGAGCGAGTACTCGCGCTTCGTGGGCGACGTGTTCGGCGCCCCGCTCGCCATGGAGGCGCTCGCCGCGTTCTTCGTCGAGTCGACGTTCCTCGGCCTGTGGATCTTCGGCTGGGACAAGCTGCCCAAGAAGATCCACCTCGCGTGCATCTGGGCCGTGGCGATCGCCACCAACCTCTCTGCGTACTTCATCCTCGCCGCGAACTCCTGGATGCAGCACCCCGTGGGCACCGTCTTCAACATGGAGACCGGCCGCGCGGAGATGGTGGACATCTGGGCAGTGCTCACCAACAGCACACTGCTGGCCGCGTTCCCGCACACCATCACCGCCGCCTGGCTGACGGCCGGCACGTTCGTGGCCGGCATCGCCGGCTGGTGGATGGTCAAGCTGGTGCGTCGTGGCGAGGTCGACAAGGCCCGCGACATCTACCGCCCGGCAGTGGTGCTCGGCATGGTGACGATGCTGTTGTCGGGCGTGGGCCTGGCCCTGTCCGGCGACTTCCAGGCCAAGCTGATGTTCCAGCAGCAGCCCATGAAGATGGCCGCCGCGGAGGCGCTGTGCGAGACCACCAACGGCGCGGCGTTCTCGATCCTGGCGATCGGCGACATCAACGCCGACTGCGACGGCGTGAAGCACCTGATCGAGCTGCCCGGGTTCACCTCGTTCCTCGCGAACAACGACTTCGACGCGCGCCTCGAGGGCGTCAACCAGATCCAGGAGCGGTACGAGGAGCTGTACGGCGAGGGCGTCGACTACTCCCCCGACCTCGCCGTCACCTACTGGAGCTTCCGGCTGATGATCGGCCTGGCCGCGGGCTCGGCCGCGCTCGCGCTCGCGTCGCTGTGGCTGACCCGCAAGGGCCGCGTGACGGACAACATCTGGTTCTCCCGGCTCGCGATCATCGCGATCCCCATGCCGTTCCTGGCCAGCTCGTTCGGCTGGATCTTCACCGAGATGGGCCGTCAGCCGTGGGTCGTGGCCCCGAACCCCACGGGGGTGGACGGCGTGTGGCTGCTCACCCAGCGCGGGGTCTCCGAGGTGGTGAGCCCCACGACCGTCGTCATCTCGATGGTGGCCTTCACCGCGCTCTACGGCGTGCTCGCAGTGATCTGGTACAAGCTCATGCACCGCTACGCGGTCGAGGGTGTGGCTGACACTGAGCACGACCCGAGCCCCGACAACCCCGACAACCACAGCGACGACGCGGCCGACAAGCCGCTGTCGTTCGCGTACTGAGGCAGGCGTCATGGAGCTCACGACAGTCTGGTTCTTGCTGATCGCCCTGCTGTGGACGGGCTACCTCGTGCTCGAGGGGTTCGACTTCGGCGTCGGCATGCTGCTCAAGCTGCTGGGGCGTGACGACAAGGAACGTCGCGTCATGATCAACACCATCGGCCCGGTGTGGGACGGCAACGAGGTGTGGCTGCTGACGGCGGGCGGCGCGACGTTCGCGGCGTTCCCCGAGTGGTACGCCACGATGTTCTCCGGCTTCTACCTGCCACTGCTGCTCATCCTCCTCGCGCTCATCGTGCGCGTCGTGGCGTTCGAGTGGCGCGGGAAGATCAACGACCAGGCCTGGCGCGACCGCGCCGACTGGGCGCTGACGATCGGCTCCTGGGTCCCCGCGATCCTGTGGGGCGTCGCGTTCGCGAACCTGGTGCGCGGCGTCGAGCTGGACGCGAGCCACCAGTACGTGGGCGGCTTCGTCGCGCTGCTCAACCCGTTCGCGCTGGTCGGCGGTGTGACCACGGCGCTGCTGTTCCTCACCCACGGCGCGGTCTTCTTGGCGCTGAAGTCCGACGGCGAGGTGCGCCGGCGTGCGGGCGACCTCGCGGCGCGGCTCTCGGTGGTCACGCTCGTCGTGGCGGCCGCCTGGGCCATCTGGGCGCAGGTAGCCTACTCGGTCTCCTGGACCTGGGCTGCCGTGGCCGTCGCCGCGATCGCCCTGGTGGCGCTCGTCGTGGCGACCCGCGCCCGGCGTGAGGGCTGGGCGTTCATCGCCTCGGCCGTCACCCTCGTCGCCGCCGTCGTGCTGATCTTCGGCTCGATGTACCCCGACGTGATGCCGGCGTTCGACCCTGCGAACTCGCTGAACATCGACAACGCGTCCTCGTCGTCGTACACGCTGACGGTGATGACGTGGGTCGCTGTGTGCCTGGTGCCCTTCGTCCTGCTCTACCAGGGCTGGACCTACTGGGTGTTCCGCAAGCGCGTCTCCTCCGAGCACATCCCCGAGTCGATCGGCCTCACCTTCGCCCGCGTGAAGGCTGCCGCGTTCAGCGGTGGCACGGGCAACGGCTCGGCGGGCTCCAGCTCGCGGAAGGACGGCACGACGTCATGAGGCGCATCCGGCTGTGAAGCCCCTCGACCCGAGGCTGCTGCGTCATGCGCGTGCGGCCCGGCAGTACGTCGCCCTCACCGTCGTGCTCGGCTTGGCCGTCGCGGGGCTGGTGATCGCGCAGGCGCTCCTGCTGGGCCACGCGCTCGGCTCCGCGGTGCAGGACGGCGCCGACCTCGCCGACCTGGGCCCGCTGATCGGCTGGCTCGTGGCGGTCGTGGCCGCGCGCGCGCTCGTCACCGGCGCGCAGGAGAGGTATGCCCACCGGGCCGCGACCCGCGCGATCGGCGAGCTGCGCGCCCAGGTGGTGGAGCGCGCGACGGCGTTGGGCCCGCGCTGGCTGGCCGGCGGTGAGGGGCCCCGGGTCGTGACGCTGGTGACGCGCGGGCTGGAGAACCTCGAGCCGTACTTCGTCAGGTACCTCCCCCAGCTCGTGCTCGCCGCGACGCTCACGCCCGCGACCCTGCTGGTGGTGCTGGGCCTGGACTGGCTGTCCGCCGCGATCATCGCCGGGACCATCCCGCTGGTGCCGATCTTCATGATCTTGGTCGGCCGCCTGACCCAGGGGCGCTCGGAGCGGGGGCTGCGCGTCATGCAGCGCCTCGGCTCGCAGGTGCTCGACCTGCTCGCGGGACTGCCCACGCTGCGCGGCTTCGGCCGTGAGCGGGGCGCCACGGGCCGCGTGCGCGAGCTGGGCCAGGCGCACCGCCGGGCGACGATGGGCACGCTGCGCATCGCGTTCCTATCCGGGATGGTGCTGGAGCTGCTCACGACGCTCTCGGTGGCCCTGGTGGCGGTCGCCATCGGGATGCGCTTGGTCTACGGCCAGATCGACCTGGTGACGGGCCTCACGGTGCTGGTGCTCGCGCCCGAGGTGTACCTGCCGCTGCGCCAGGTCGGCGCCCACTTCCACGCCTCGACGGACGGCGTCGCCGCCGCCGAGCAGGTCTTCGAGGTGCTCGAGACGCCGCTGCCCGAGCGTGGCACGCAGCCCTGCCCGGACCTGCGCGCGTCGGCCATCCGGCTGCGGGACGTGAGCGTGCGCGCGCCGGGCCGGGATGTGCTGGCGCCCGCCGGCCTCGACGTCGAGCTGCGCCCCGGGCAGGTGCTCGCCCTGACGGGCGCCAGTGGCGGCGGCAAGACGACCGCCGTGTCCGTGCTGCTCGGGCTGCTCCGCCCCGACTCCGGAACTGTGGAAGTCGTCCTCGCCGTCGGCTCCGCCCTCCCGCTCGCCGAGATCGACCCGGCGGGCTACTGGCGGCAGGTGTCGTGGCTGCCGCAGCGCCCGGTGCTGGAGCCGGGGACGATTGACGCCGTGGTGGGCGGCGTGGGCGCCGACGGGCGGCCCGCGGACCCGTCCCGACGGGACAGGGCCGCTGCCCTCACCGGGCTGGACCAGGTGGTCGCCTCGCTCCCCGCCGGTTGGCAGACCCTGCTGGGCCGCGGCGGCGCCGGGCTCTCCGTCGGCCAGCGGCAGCGCGTCGCGCTGACTCGCGCGTTGCTCTCCGACGCGCCGCTGGTGGTGCTCGACGAGCCCACCGCCCACCTGGACTCGGCCTCGGAGGAGGTCGTGCTGCGGACCGTCGAGGCGCTGCGCGCCGAGGGCCGCACCGTGCTGCTGGTCGCGCACCGCCCCACGTTGATCGCGCTGGCCGACCAGGTGGTGGAGGTCCGCTCCGCCGACCTTCCTGAGAGCGCCCTGGGCGCCGACGCGATGAGCCAGCACGATGCCGATGTGGAGGCGCGCCGATGACCGCGACGACTCCCCGACCCCTCGCGTCTCGTCCGAAGGGCCAGGACACGACCGGCGCCCACGGTCAGCAGGGCCGCCTGGCGCGCCGGCTCGCGCACAGCCACGACCCGTTGTGGCGTGCCGTGTCCTTGCTGGACGTGCGCCCCACCCGCGCGGCCTTGGCCGTGCTGCTCGGCGTGCTCGGCCTCGGCTCGGCCGTCGCGCTCGCCGCGGTGTCCGCGTGGCTGATCGCCCGCGCGTCGCAGATGCCCCCGGTCCTGACGCTGTCCATCGCCACTGTCGGCGTCCGCGCCTTCGGCATCGGGCGCGGGGTGTTCCGCTACGTCGAACGCCTCACCTCGCATGACGTGGCCCTGCGCGGCATGGCCAATCTCCGCACCGCGCTGTACCAGCGGCTCGCGGTGGGACGCCCCGAGGCGACTCTGCGCCTGCGGCGCGGCGACCTGCTGACGCGGGTCGGCGCGGATGTCGACGCGGTGGGGGACGCCGTGGTGCGCGGCCTGCTGCCCATCGCCGTGGCGGTGGTGCTGGGCTTCGGCACGGTCATCGCGATGGGCCTGTTCCTCCCGGCAGCCGGCGTCACCCTCGCGGCTTGCCTGCTGCTGGCGGGCGTGGTGGCGCCGTGGCTCGCCGCGCGTGCGGCGCGCACCACCGAGCAGCGCGCGGCCAGCGCTCGGGCGGCCTTGTCGACGGTGGCGCTCGGCCTGTTGGACGACGCCGGCCCGCTCACGGTGCAGGGCCGCACGCCCCAGGAGCTGGCAG
>JAEWEI010000433.1 GCA_023389545.1 Actinomycetes bacterium
AGGGCGGGCCGCATGACGCGCGCCTGGCCGTGGCGGTCGACGAGGCGGGCGAGCTGCGGGGAGCAGATCGCCTGGGCGAGGACGTAGACCGCGGACACGCGACCGGCCAGTCCGTACGAGTGGTACAGCGCCTCGACCATGAGGACGATCCCGATGCCCGCCATGGACATGGGCAGGCGTGCGATCACGCCTGAGGCGGAGAAGGCCAGTGCGCCGGGCCGCGCGAGGATCGAGCGGTACGGGCTGAGCACCCGCTGATTCTCTCACCGCATGGCGGCGCCCCCGCACCGGGGAACGGGTGCGGGGGTATGCCCGATGTGCGGCCTCCGGGCCGGCGTCGGAGGTTAGGCCAGCGCGTCGTTCACCACGGACCGCGCCTGCTCCTGCACCTCTGCCAGGTGCTCGGGGCTGACGAACGACTCGGCGTAGATCTTGTACACGTTCTCGGTGCCGGAGGGCCGCGCCGCGAACCAGGCGTCCTCGGTGGTGACCTTGAGGCCGCCGATGGCCGCCCCGTTGCCGGGGGCGGTGGTCAGCTTCGCGGTGATCTCCTGGCCTGCGAGCGTCGTCGCGGTGACCTGCTCGGGCGACAACTTCGCCAGTCGCGCCTTCTGCTCGAGCGTCGCCGGGGCGTCCACCCGCGCGTACCAGGACTCTCCGTAGCGCTGCACCAGGTCGGCGTGGTGCTGGGACGGGGAACGGCCCGTGGTGGCGAGCATCTCGGAGGCCAGCAGGCCCAGGATGATGCCGTCCTTGTCCGTGGTCCACACGCGCCCATCGCGGCGCAGGAACGAGGCGCCCGCGGACTCCTCGCCGCCGAACCCGACGGACCCGTCGAGCAGCCCGGGCACGAACCACTTGAAGCCGACCGGCACCTCGAGCAGGCGGCGGCCGAGCCCGCCCGCGACCCGGTCGATCAGGGACGAGGACACGAGGGTCTTGCCGATCGCCGTGTCGCCGGGCCAGTCGGGACGGGCGCCGGAGTACAGGTACTCGATGGCCACCGCGAGGTAGTGGTTCGGGTTCATCAGCCCGCCGTCGGGCGTCACGATGCCGTGCCGGTCGGAGTCTGCGTCGTTGCCGGTGGCGATGTCGTACGGGGCGCCGTCGGCCATCGTGCGCACCAGCGAGGCCATCGCGTACGGCGAGGAGCAGTCCATCCGGATCTTGCCGTCCCAGTCGAGCGTCATGAACGCCCAACGGGGGTCGACGCTCGGGTTCACCACGGTCAGGTCCAGCCCGTACCGCTCGCCGATGGCGCCCCAGTACTCGACGGCCGCGCCGCCCAGCGGGTCCGCGCCGATCCGCACCCCGGCGTCCCGGATCACGTCGAGGTCGATCACGTTGGCCAGGTCGTCGACGTACGCCTCGAGGAAGTCGTGCTTGTGGGTGGTCTCCGCGGCGAGGGCTGCCGCGAGGGGGAGCCGCCGCACCTGCCCGACGCCCGAGCGCAGCAGCTCGTTCGCCCGGGCGGCGATCCACGCGGTGGCGTCGGAGCCCGCCGGGCCGCCGGTGGGCGGGTTGTACTTGAACCCGCCGTCGCGCGGCGGGTTGTGCGACGGGGTCACGACGATGCCGTCCGCCAGCCCGGGGCCCTCGACGCGCACGCCGTCGATGCTGGTGGCGCCGTTGTGCAGCAGGATCGCGTGGGACACCGCAGGGGTGGGCGTGTACGAGTCGCGCGCGTCGATGAACAGCTCCACCCCGGCGGCCGCCAGCACCTCCACGGCCGTCTGCCATGCGGGTAGCGACAGCGCGTGCGTGTCCCGGCCGATGAACAGGGGCCCGTCGGTGCCCTGGCCGCGCCGGTACTCGACGATCGCGGCCGTCGTGGCGATGATGTGCGCCTCGTTGAACGCGCCGTCGAACGCCGAGCCGCGGTGCCCGCTGGTGCCGAACACCACCTGCTGGGCGGGATCGTCCAGATCGGGGCTGCGCTCGTAGTACGCGCTGACGAGCGCGTCCACGTCGATGAGGTCGGCAGGCTGGGCGAGGGTTCCGGCGCGCGGGTCCATGCAGCGATCCTGCCACCGACAACGCCGCAGGTCACCCGCTCAGGCGAGGGTCACATCGGCGCACCGGGTAATCTCGTCGCCCATGGCCACTGGTTCAGTCGATTTCGTCCTGCGCCCCTTCGAGGGGCTCCCCGGTGAGCCCGACTGGGTCGCCCTCAAGGAGGTCGTGCCCGCCGCGACCGCCCCCGCCCGCACCACCGCCGAGCACGGCTCGCGCGAGGTCCTCCTCACCACAGTGCTGCCGATGGGCTGGCCCGCGCTGCACCGTGACGACGGCGTGGTGCTCCTCGCCCTCCAGTCGCAGGGCGGCTCGGGCGACGCGAGCCGCGACCTCGCGGCCGTGCTGCTCGCCGCGCTGGACGTCGAGCCCGGCACCGCCGTGGAGCCCGAGGGCCTGCCCGGCCCCGGCCCGCGCCTGCAGGATGTGCTGGACCTGTCCGTCCCGTTCGAGGTGACGGTCGAGGACAGCTTCGGCTACTGGCTCGCGCCCGGAACCGAGCGCACCGCCGATTTGGCCGCCGCCATCGAGGAGGCCGACTCCGGCATCATCCCCACGGTCAAGTTGGGCTCCGTGGAGTCCGCGTACTGGTGCCGCATGGGCTCGCGCGAGTTCCTGCGCTGGGCGCAGCCGCATGACGAGCAGAAGGTCCTGGACGCCCTCGCGCGGCTGCACTCGCGCCGCGAGTCGGGCTTCGACGGCGCCAAGTTCGTCGGGTACTTCCGCTCCAGCGGCATCGTGGTGCCCGTGTGGGAGCTGGCGCGCGGCACGGAGGCCGAGGACATCGAGGGCGCCGTCGCCGAGTTCCTGCCCCGCTTCGAGGCCGCTCTGGCCGATGAGACGCCGCTCGACGCGAACGCCCGCCGGGCCCGCGCCGGGCTCGTGGCCCGCCAGGTCACGCTGCGCTGACCTCGCCGACCCACCCGCGCTGCGGGGCCCCCGCCGCTGTGACGGCGAGGACCCCGCAGGCTGGGTAGGCTGGCCTTCGTGATGCGCCAGGGCGGCAAGGCTGCCGAAGTCGAGACGAACGCGCAGGTCGCGCGCGTGGACGCCACGCCCGAGCCCATTGAGGTGGACGACGACGCTGCCGTCGACGGCCCGTCAGGGCAGGAGCGGCCCGACAAGGCGGCCCGCCGTCGGGGGACTCGCCGCGCCACAGCGTCCAGCGAGCCGCTGACCAGCCCCACCAAGAAACTGCCGGGCGCCCGGTCACGCCAGCGCGTCGCCGTGGTGATCCCCGCGAAGGACGAGTCGCGGCGCATCGCCGCCACCGTCCGCTCCGCGCGGGCCATTCCGCATGTCGACCTCGTGCTGGTCGTCGACGACGGCTCCGAGGACAACACCCAGCACGTGGCCCGCGAGGCCGGCGCCGTGGTGGTGCGCCACTCGCACAACCGCGGCAAGGCCGCCGCGATGGAGACCGGCGCCGCTGTCGTCGCGATGCGGGACGCCCCGGACCGCCTGCCGCGCCTCCTGTTGTTCATCGACGGGGACCTGGGGGAGACGGCGGTCAACACCGCGCCCCTGGTGCCGCCCGTGCTCGAGGGCACCGCCGACCTGTCCATCGCGCTGCTGCCACCCCAGCCCGGCGCGGGTGGCCGCGGCATCGTGGTGGGGGCGGCGCGCCGCGCCATCGCGGCGATGACCGGGTGGACGCCCACCCAACCGCTGTCGGGCATGCGCTGTCTCACGCGCGAGGCCTTCGAGGCCGCCACCCCGCTCGCCCGGGGCTGGGGCGTCGAGACCGGCATGACCATCGACCTGCTGCGTCAGGGCTTCGTGGCTGTCGAGGTGCCGTGCGACCTGCGGCACCGGCCCTCCGGCGCTGACCTCAAGGGCCAGCTGCACCGCGCGGCGCAGTACCGGGACGTGCAGCTCGCCGTGAACGCGCGCCGGGTCCGCCGCGCCGCGGGGGCGCTGCGGTCCACGGTCACTCCGGCGCGGGACCCGAAGGACTGACGTCCGCCGGCCCGGCGGCCACGCCGGACGTGCGCCGCTGCCGCAGCAGCAGCATCCAGTTGGCGCACGCGGCGATGAGCAGCGGCACGGTGATCGCGATGCCGATGGCGGGGATGACCACTCCGGAGTCGTTCACCGCGAAGCCGATGCCCAGCGTGACGGTCAGCGCCACCAGCCCGGACCGCAGCATCGGGGCGTCCGTGCCCAGCCGGGTGAGCGGGGCGCCTGAGGACAGCCACCCGTAGGCGCCGCCGTCGGGGGCGCCCACGGCGGTGCGCAGCGGGCGGCCCAGCACCAGGATCACCACGACCAGGCCGCCGATGGCCAGCAGCGTCAGCTCGTTGGTGAACAGGATGTCCACGTTCTGCTTGAGCTTGCGGGCCACCACCGGCCACAGGCCGCCGTCCAGCACCGTCTCGACGAAGCGGCCCAGGTGGGTGCGGGAATCGGCGGGGCGCAGCCAGTCGATCACCGCGAACACCGTGACCGTCACCGCGCCGGCCGCCAACACGCTCAGCGCGCGCCACCAGTTGAGGCGGACGCCTGCCGCGAGCAGGGCCAGCACCGCGAAGCCGGGCACCAGGGCGGGCGGGCCGCCGAAGTCCGCCCCGATGCTCGGCAGCCCGTCCAGCAGCGTCGCGGCGACGCCGATGGCCACCACGATCCCGACTGCGGCGCCCCGCCGGCCCCGGGCGACCAGCGGGTTGGTCACGGCGACGGCGAGCAGCACCGCCGCGGTGGCGAACAGCGCGAACGCCGTGTTGTTGAACCCGTAGAAGCGGCCCGCGACGAGCGAGCGGGTGCCCATCAGCGACTCGAGCTGCAGGGTCGCGCCGGTGGCGATGTCGATGGCGATGACCACCGCTGTGATGGCCGCGACGACGCCCAGGGGGCCCAGCAGCCAGTTCCGCCAGCGCGGCAGCAGGGCCACCGCCGTGATGACTGCCACCCACGTGACGATCAGCGCCGTCAGCGCGTACGAGGGCGGGTCCACCCGCCACCACGGGCTCAGGTTCGCCAGGAACGTCGAGACGGGGATGGCCGCGACGGCGACGCCGGCGACGCGGAGCTGCTTGAGGACCAGCACCGGGTCGGTGCTGGCGGCCAGCGCGCGCCGGCCCTTGCGCGGCGCCCAGCGGTCGAGCGTGCGACCCCACCAGTCGAGCACACGGCCATTGAGGCCGATGGTCACCAGGGCGTACAGGATCAGGTTGATCGCCACGAAGATCACGTAGAACGGCGAGACGAGCGGCGTCACGGCCAGCACGTGGTCGTTGTCGTCGACGAGCTGGGCCACGCGCTTGCTGGCCAGTGCCGGGCCGGGGGTCGTGGTGATCGTGGTGCCGACCAGCGTTCCCGGCGGGACGTCGCCGCGCAGGCCCAGCGCGGTGAGGATCGTGGGCGTCACGTCGGTGGTCTGCAGGTAGCCGGGCTGACGGGTGGAGCGCGCCGCCAGCAGCGCGTCCGCGTAGTCGCCGTCGCCGGTGGCCTGCGGGCCGCTCGCGGC
>JAEWEI010000046.1 GCA_023389545.1 Actinomycetes bacterium
CCTCGATCTCGGAGCTGCGCCGCGACCTCGCCGCGTCCGGGCTGCAGGCCGAGCTCGAGCTCGGCCAACGGCAGGCCGGATCCGCCGACGACCAGCGCCCTGGCGACGGAGGGCAGCGCCGCGGCGCCGAGCCCGCCGGCCCGTCCGGAATCGGCCAGGCCGCCGGCCTGCCCGCCCCCCATCGCAGCCCGTCGGCCACCCGGCCCGGCGGCATCGACGTCATCGCCTGAACAGGAGCGCCCCTTGAGCATCGACGCGTCCGCCATCTACTCGGCACCCGCCTCGTCGACCGGGTCGACCACCTCGGCGGCCAAGAACACCCTCGACTCGCAGGCGTTCCTCAACCTGCTCGTCGCGCAGCTCGCCAACCAGGACCCGAGCTCGCCGATGGACACCAACGACCTGATGGCGCAGACCACCCAGCTCGCCACGATGGAGCAGCTCACCGAGCTGACCTCCACGTCGCGTGAGGGGTTCGCGCTGCAGATGCGGATGGCCGCGGCCAGCCTCGTCGGCCAGCAGGTCACCTACACCGACGCGGAGGGCGAGACCCAGACCGGGGTCGTGTCCTCCGTGTCCTACACGACGGCAGTGCCGACGGTGATGGTCGGCGACAAGGAGGTCACGCTCGACGCCGTGGCCACCGTCACGACCCCCGGCGCCACACCCGCACCCCCCACGACCCCCGCGCCCAGCGCCTGACGCAGGCCTCCACCGAAGGGAACTCCCATGCTCCGCTCGCTCTTCTCCGGCATCAGCGGTCTGCGCAGTCACCAGACCATGCTCGACGTGACCGGCAACAACATCGCCAACGTCAACACCACGGGCTTCAAGTCCTCCCAGGTCCAGTTCCAGGACACCCTCAGCCAGGTGATCCAGAACGGCGGCGGCGCGCAGGACGGCACGGGCGGGACGAACCCCGCGCAGGTGGGCCTCGGCGTGCGCGTAGCGGGCATCACCACGAACTTCACGCAAGGCGCCTCGCAGTCCACCGGGCGCAGCACCGACATGATGATCCAGGGCGACGGCTTCTTCGTGGTCCGCAAGGGGACCGAGACGTTCTACACGCGGGCCGGCAGCTTCGACTTCGACCCCACGGGCCAGATGGTGCTGCCGGGCGAGGGCGCCATCGTGCAGGGCTGGGCGGCGGTGAACGGCGTGATCGACACCAACGGCCCGCTGGTGGACCTCAAGGTGCCGGCCGGCACCGTCATGGCCGCCGTGCAGAGCACCACCGCGAGCTTCGTCGGCAACCTGCCCTCGGACGCGGCGGACGGCACCACGCTGGACCGCACCATCTCCGTGTTCGACTCCACGGGCGTCGAGCGCGAGATCAAGCTCACGTTCACCCGCTCGGCCACGGGCTGGTCGCTGGACGCCACGGACGGCGCGGCCACCGCCACGCCCGGCGCGCTGACCTTCGCGCCGGACGGCTCGCTGACCACGCCCACCACGTTCACCCTGGGCGGGGTGGCGGTGGACCTGTCGACCATCACCGGCTTCGCGGGCATCGAGACGCTGAAGGCGGGCACGCAGAACGGCCAGGCCGCGGGCACGCTGCTGTCCTTCGCGCTGGGCGCCGACGGCACGATCATGGGCTCGTTCAGCAACGGCCTCAAGCAGGCGGTCGGCCGCATCGCGCTGGGCAACTTCACCAACCCGGGCGGGCTGGAGAAGGCCGGCGGCTCGCTGTTCCGCACGGGCGTCAACTCCGGCGACGCGCAGGTCGGCACCGCCGGCACGGGCGGCCGTGGCGGCCTCGCGGGCGGCTCGCTCGAGATGTCCAACGTGGACCTGTCCAGCGAGTTCACCTCGCTGATCATCGCCCAGCGCGGCTTCCAGGCGAACTCCCGTGTGATCACCACCTCGGACGAGGTGCTGCAGGAGCTCGTCAACCTCAAGCGCTGACGCGCAGCAGACCGGCTGGCCGGGCCGTGTGACCACCACAACGGCCCGGTCACCCGCCGGAAGCCTCATACCCGACGCAGAGCGGCCGATCAGAGACACAGGGCCCACGGACGGGCTCGTCGGCCAGGACCAGGGACGGAACCGCTGTGATCGTCGTGACGCGCCTCAATGGGCACCAGTTCGGGGTGAACCCCGACCTGCTCCAACGCATCGACAGCGCGCCCGACACCATCCTCACGCTCATCGACGGGTCCAAGTACATCGTGGAGGAGTCGATGACGGAGGTCATCGCGTTGATCCACGAGCACCGCGCCCAGCTGTTGGCACGCGCGCAAGAGATCCAGATCTCGCCCAAGCCGGCGGTCGAGCTGGTCCGGGATGACGAGTCCGAGGACGACGCCCCGCTCGCGCGCCCTGTGCCCCTTCGACCCAGGAGTCGCTGATGGACCCCGCCGGCTTTATCGGGATCGTCGTCGCCTTCGGCGCCATCTTCGGCGCGCTCCTCATCGAGGGCGCCGACCCGATGTCGATCTTCCTGCCCGCCCCACTCATGCTGGTGTGGCTGGGCACGATCGGCGTCGGCATCGCCGGGCACACGGTGAAGGACGTCATCGCCTCCTACTCGGCGGTGCCGCGCGCGTTCCTCAGCAAGGCGCCGGATCCGGGCGCGATGGTCGACACCGTCGTGGACCTCGCGGACCGGGCGCGCCGCGAGGGCCTGCTCGCCCTGGAGGACGCCGCGAAGGACATCGACGACGTGTTCCTGCGCTCCGGGCTGCAAGCAGCGATCGACGGCACCGATCCGGAGGACCTGCGCGACATCCTCGAGGACAAGATCGCCACCAAGCGCACCCAGGACCGCGTCCACTCCAAGTACTTCCAGGACATGGGCGGTTACGCGCCCACCATCGGCATCATCGGCACCGTCATCTCGCTGGTGCACGTGCTGGAGAACCTGGCCGACCCGGCCTCGCTGGGCCACTCGATCGCGGCGGCGTTCGTCGCGACCCTCTGGGGCATCCTCTCCGCGAACGCCGTGTGGCTGCCGATCGGCGTGCGCATCCGGCGGCTCTCCGACCTGGAGTGCCTGCAGATGGAGGTCACGCTCGAGGGCCTGCTCGCGGTGCAGGCCGGGGCGAACCCGCGCCTGGTGGGCGAGCGGCTGCGGAGCCTGGTCCCGGAGCCGTCCCCGGCGAAGGCCGCCGCATGAGCTCCGGACGCGGCCGCGGGGGCCGTCGGCGCGCGCAGCATGACGAGGAGCACGTCAACCACGAGCGGTGGCTGGTCAGCTACTCCGACATGATCACCGTGCTGATGGCGCTGTTCATCGTCCTGTTCGCGATCAGCCAGGTCGACCAGCAGAAGTACGTCGCGTTGCGCGACTCCCTGGCGGCGGGGTTCAACACGAACGCCGCGCCCTCGGTGCTGGACGGCAGCACGGGCACGCTCGATGGCGCGAGCATCGTGCCGGAGACGGCCCCGGCCTCGAGCACCGGCGGCATGGTGGACGCGGACGCGGGCCTCGGCACGCAGGGCGCGAGCCCGTCGGCTGTGCCGTCCGAGACGATCGACCCGGCGGTGCTGGAGGCGGCGCGCCGGGAGGCGGCGCACCTCGAGGGCGTGCGGGCGCAGCTCATGGCGCTGCTGGAGGCGAACGGGCTGAACGACGCGGTGCGGTTCCGCATCGACGAGCGTGGGCTCGTGCTGGGCCTGGTGGCCGACGACGTGTTCTTCGCGGCGGCGAGCGCCGAGTTGACGCCCACCGCGCGGCAGGTGCTGGACGTGTCGGGCCCCACGCTGGTGGCCCTCGCCGAGTCGATCTCGGTGGAGGGGCACGCCAACAACATCCCCGTCTCCGGCCGCTATCCGACCAACTGGGAGCTGTCGTCCGACCGTGCCACGCAGGTGCTGCGCCACCTGGTGGAGGTGGATGGCATCCAGCCGCACCGGATCATGGCGGTTGGCTTCGGCGAGGCGCGGCCCTTGATCGACGGCACTGGCGAGGACGCGATCGTCGCGAACCGCCGGGTCGACCTCGTCATCCTCAGCAGCGCGCCGGAGGCCGTGCGCGCGCTGGTGCCCACCCTGACCGGAACGGAGGGGTAGACCCATGCCCATCGAGCAACGAGTCATCTCCGGCGGCAAGATCGGCGCCAAGAACGCCCCCCAGGGCCCTGGCCTGAAGGCCGCCGAGGAGCCGCCCGCGAAGGGTGGTGGCAAGCGCGTCAAGCTGCTGGTCATCGGCGCCGTCCTGCTGGTCGTCCTGGGCGTCGGGGCGGCGTACCTGGGCGGTGTGTTCGACAAGGGCGCGGCCGCCGAGCCGCCAGCGCCGCCTGTGCCGACGCCGGGCGAGGTGCTGGCGGTGGAGCCGGTGAGCCTGAACCTCGCCGGCGGCCACTACCTGCGCATCGGGCTGGGCCTGCAGCTCACCACCGACGTGCACGAGGCGCCCGACCCGTCGAAGGCGGTGGACGCCGCGATCAAGCTCTTCTCGGGCCGCACGATGGACGAGGTCTCCGATCCGGCCACCCGGGACGCGCTCACGGCGGAGCTCGCGGAGCAACTCGTCGAGGTCTACGAGGGCGAGGTGATGGACGTCTACCTGACGAACTACGTGACCCAGTAAGGCCCGGCAGACACGCCGGTGAAGTCGGGGCGCCATGGAGGGCGCCATACCGCTCCGCCCAGCACACGGCCCATGAGGGGCCAGGTCGGAGAATCCACGCACGCCGCTTGCTCATGAATGCGCGTCGTCCGCCGATGGGCCCTGCGTGACCGTTGACGAGACCGTGCACGCGCCCGCTCGCGCCGCGACGCGACGCGCTCGACTGCAGGAGCCGGAGCCCTACGACTTCCGGCGGCCCATGACCATGGCGCGTGAGCACGGCCGCGTCCTGGAGATGGCGTTCGAGACGTTCGCCCGGCAGTGGGGCAACCAGCTCAGCGCACGGCTGCGGGTGAGCGCCCAGGTGACGTTCGACGAGCTGGCGCTGTGCTCCTACGACGAGTACGTGCGCGCGCTCCCGCCCACCACGGCGATGGTGCTGTGCGGCGTCGAGCAGTCCCGGCAGACGGCAGTGGTGCAGATCCCCGTGGGCGCCCTCATGGTGTGGATCGACTACCTGCTGGGCGGCGCCGGCAAGGGCGACGAGCGGGAGGGCCGCGAGCTCACCGAGATCGAGATGGTGCTGGTCCGCGAGCTGCTGCAGCTCGCGCTCGGCGACCTCGGCTACGCGTTCGCTGGCCTGCTCCCGCTGCACGTCACTGTGCGGTCGGTGCAGTACAACCCCCAGTTCGTGCAGGCCGTCGGGGCCACCGACCCGGTGCTGCAGGCGTCCTTCACGCTGCGCTCCGGCCAGCGCGAGGACCGCGCGACGCTGATGTTCCCCGCCGACCTGCTGCTGTCGGCGTTGTTGAGCGGCGAGGGCGCGGACTCCCGCTCCGCCGAGGACCGCCGCGCGCAGGCGGTCGCCTTGGAGGACCTCGAGGTGGCCGTGCAGCACGTCCCGGTGGACGTGGCCGTGCGGTTCACGCCGTTGTCGGTGCGCCCCCCGCAGGTCATGAGCCTGGCGGTGGGCGACGTCCTGCCTCTGAACCACCCCTCGTCGCGTCCGCTGGATGTGGTCGTCGACGGGGTCGTGCTCGCCCGAGCCGCCGCCGGGAACAACGGTTCCCGGCTCGCCTGCATGGTTGTCGACGTCGAGGAGAACCTCTGATGAACCCCGCCCTTCCGCTCACCGCCGGCTCGCTGACGGCGGCCGCGCTCGACGCGGCGGCGGCGGTGGCCCGCCTGCTGCCCTCGACGACGCCCCTCACGGCGACGCCCGCGGAGCCCGGCGCGCTGCCCGGCCCGGACGACGTCGCCGTGGTGGCCTCGTTCGTCGGCTCGGTGAGCGCCGACCTGGTGATCAT
>JAEWEI010000090.1 GCA_023389545.1 Actinomycetes bacterium
ATGGTGACGGCTGTGGACCCGGTGATCTCGAGCAGGCCGGGCGCCGAGGTGGAGATCGTCACGTCGGGGGCGCGCAGCAACTCCGCGAGCTGGGTCGCGTGCGGGGTGCGCACCCGGACGGTGGTGCCCGTGGCGCGGGCCACGATGTCCTGCACGGGGGCGTCGGCGATGATGCGCCCACGCCCGATCACGATGATGTGGTCGGCGGTGAGCGCCATCTCGCTCATCAGGTGCGAGGAGAGGAACACGGTGCGCCCCTCGGAGGCGAGGAACCGCACCAGGTTGCGCACCCACAGCACGCCCTCGGGGTCGAGGCCGTTGACCGGCTCGTCGAGGATGAGCGTGCGCGGGTCGCCGAGCAGCGCCGACGCGATGCCCAGCCGCTGGCCCATGCCGAGCGAGAACCCGCCGACCCGCTTGCCGGCGACGGCGCCCAGGCCGGTCATCTCGATGACCTCGGCCACCCGCTTCTTGCCGATGCCGTGCGTGGCGGCCATCGCCGCCAGGTGGTTGGCCGCGCTGCGGCCCGTGTGGACGGCCTTCGCGTCGAGCAGCGCGCCCACCTCGTGCAGGGGGGCCCGGTGCTCGGCGAAGGGGCGGCCGTTGACTGTGACGTGGCCGGCGGTCGGGCGGTCCAGGCCCACGATCATGCGCATGGTGGTGGACTTCCCGGCGCCGTTCGGGCCCAGGAAGCCGGTGACCTTGCCGGGCTGCACGGTGAAGGTGATGCCGTCGACGGCAGTCTTGGACCCGTACCTCTTGGTCAGGCCGCGTGCCTCGATCATGTGACGTCCTCGGATGCAGGGATGGGAAGCGAGCGTCACCAAGTTATGACGGCCCGCGCGGGCGGCGGAACCGTCGCGAGAGGGAGATCAGGGGCCGGCGGAGTACGCCGCAAGGAGGACGTCCCTGAGTCGCGCGGGCCAGCGGATCAGGGTCGCCGTGTCCGGGAACGAACCGGCGAGGTCGCGCGTTTGCGTACTGTAGAGACTGGCCAGCGGCTCCGTCCCAGCGGCGGACCGGCCGTCGACACGACCGCGCCGAGGGGTTCTCGGGGCGCCGCGACCAGGAGGAAGACATGAGTAATCCCGTCTTCAGCAACAGCGACATTTTCGGCGACCCACGCGAGCGTGCGCGCGCCCGCAAGGGGTCCGGGAGCACGTCCACGATGCCCGCGCCCTATGGGCAGCAGGCGCCGTACGGGGCCCCGGCTGACGCCGAGTCGCTGAACGAGCTGTACCAGGCGCCGTCCGCCACCACGGCGCAGACGGGCCGGATGACCTACGACGACGTCGTCATGAAGACCGGCGGGCTGCTCGCGCTGCTCGTGGTGGTCGGCGCGGCGACCTGGATGATCGCGCCGGGGCTGTTCTTCATCGGCGCCATCGTCGGGCTGGTCCTGGGCTTGGTGAACGCGTTCAAGAAGACGCCGAGCCCCGCGCTGATCATCGCGTACACGGTGGCCCAGGGTGTGTTCCTCGGCGGCATCAGCGCGTTCTACGAGGCGCAGTACGACGGCATCGTCGGGCAGGCGGTCCTCGCGACCCTCGCCGTCTTCGGCGCGGCGCTGTTCCTGTTCCGCTCGGGCAAGGTGCGCGTCACCCCGAAGTTCACCAAGTTCCTCCTGCTGGCGATGGTCGGCTACCTCGCGTACTCGCTGATCAACGTGGTCCTCATGCTGGTGGGCGTGGGCGGCGGGGAGTACGGCCCGCTGCGCAGCGGCGCGCTCGGCATCGGTGTGGGCCTGCTCGCGGTGGGCTTGGCGTCGATGTCGCTGATCATGGACTTCGACTCCATCAAGCGCGGCGTCGAGCAGGGCGTGCCCGCCAAGTTCGCGTGGTCGGCCGCCTTCGGGCTGATCGTCACGCTGGTGTGGCTGTACCTCGAGCTGCTCCGCCTGCTGTCGATCCTGCGCGGCGACTGACCCAGGACAGGATGACCGGACGCCCGGGTGCGATGCGCACCCGGGCGTTCGCGCGTTCACAGCGCCGGCGGCGTTCGCCAGCGGCCGCGCGCCGCCACACCCGCGCGGCGGAGGGTGTCCCAGCGACTGCGCTGGTGGGATGATCTGCGGGACGACGGGCGTCGCAGAGGCGCCCGCGTCCGCACCTGTCGCCCACCCCCGGAGCACCGCCACCGTGAAGTACGCGAAGCACATCTCCGAGCTCGTCGGGAACACCCCCCTCGTCCAGCTCACCTCAGTGACCGAGGGGCTGTCCGCGACGGTCCTCGCCAAGGTCGAGCACATGAACCCCGGCGGCTCCGCGAAGGACCGCATCGCGCTCAAGATGATCGAGGCGGCCGAGGCCAGCGGCGAGCTGCGGCCGGGCGGCACGATCGTGGAGCCGACCAGCGGCAACACCGGCGTCGGCCTGGCGCTCGTGGCCCAGCGCAAGGGCTACCGCTGCGTCTTCGTCTGCCCGGACAAGGTCTCCCAGGACAAGCGCGACGTGCTGCGCGCGTACGGCGCGGAGGTGGTGGTCACGCCGACAGCTGTCGCCCCGGACCACCCCGACTCCTACTACTCCGTCTCCGACCGGCTGGTGAAGGAGATCGCGGGGGCCTGGAAGCCCAACCAGTACGCCAACCTCAACGGGCCCGCGAGCCACTACGAGACCACCGGCCCCGAGGTCTGGCAGGACACCGACGGCCGCGTGACGCACTTCGTCGCGGGCGTCGGCACCGGCGGAACCATCACCGGCACCGGCCGGTACCTCAAGGACGCGTCAGCGCAGCGCGCCGCCGCCGAGGGCGGCCGGGTGCGCGTCGTGGGCGCCGACCCGCAGGGGTCGGTGTACTCCGGCGGGGACGGGCGGCCGTACCTCGTCGAGGGCGTGGGGGAGGACTTCTGGCCGACCGCTTACGACCCGGCGGTGCCTGACGAGATCATCGCGGTCTCCGACGCCGACTCGTTCGCGATGACGCGGCGGCTCGCCCGCGAGGAGGGGCTGCTGGTCGGCGGCTCGTGCGGGATGGCGGTGGTGGCCGCGCTGCGCCTGGCCCGGCGCCTGCAGGACGAGGACCCGCAGGCGGCGGCCTCGGCGGTGATCGTGGTGCTGCTGCCGGACAGCGGACGCGGGTACATGTCCAAGATCTTCAACGACTCCTGGATGCGGTCCTACGGGTTCCTTCCCGCCGAGGAGGGCGCCACCGTCGCCGACGTGCTCGCGGACAAGAGCGGGCAGCTCCCGGCGTTGGTGCACACCCACCCGAACGAGACGGTGCGCGACGCGATCGAGATCCTGCACGAGTACGGCGTCTCGCAGATGCCAGTGGTCGGCGCCGAGCCTCCCGTGATGATCGGCGAGGTGGCCGGCTCGGTGAGCGAGCGCGCGCTGCTCGACGCGGTGTTCTCCGGCGCCGCCGAGCTCTCCGACCGGGTCGACAGGCACATGTCGGACCGGCTGCCGCTGATCGGCGCGGGGGAGTCGGTGGAGGCCGCGCGCGCGGCGCTGCAGCAGGCGGACGCGCTCATGGTCGTCGACGACGGCAACCCCGTGGGCGTGCTGACCCGCCACGACCTGCTCGGCTTCCTGACGCACTGACCGCCGCGGCCGACCGTCGCGGGCCTTCCCGCCGGGCGCCCGCCAGACCCTGTCACGTCCTCCCAGAAAGTGTGTGCTCATGGCTATGTACGACCTGCCCCGCGCCGAGCTCGAGGCGTACCTCCCGGCCCTCGACGAGCCGGACGACTTCAACGACTTCTGGCGTCGGACGCTCGCCGAGGCGCGCTCCCACGACCTGGGGCTGCGGCTTGAGCGCGTGGAGACCGGCCTGACGCTGGTCGAGACGTACGACGTGACGTTCGCGGGCTTCGGGGGCCA
>JAEWEI010000145.1 GCA_023389545.1 Actinomycetes bacterium
TTCGCGCTCGCGGGCTCATGGGAGCGCGCCGGCCGGCTCGCGCTCCTCGGCATCGGCGTGGAGCCCGGCTTGTCGGACGTCTTCGCCCGGTACGCGGCCGATCGCCTCTTCTCCCGCATCGACGAGCTCGGTGTGCGCGACGGCGCGAACCTCGTGGTGCGCGGCGCCGACGGCGAGCCCGTGTTCGCCCCGTCATTCTCCATCTGGACCACGATCGAGGAGTGCCTGAACCCGCCGGTCATCTGGTCCGCCGAGCGGGCCGAGGCAGGGGCCGGGCTCGAGGACGGGTGGCACACCGTGCCGCCGTTCCATGAGCCGGAGGTCTTCGACTTCCCGGCGCCCATCGGACCCGTGGAGTGCGTGCATGTGGAGCATGAGGAGGTGCTGCTCATGCCGCGTTGGCTGGACGCGCGCAAGGTGACGTTCAAGTACGGGCTCGGCGAGGAGTTCATCGGCGTGCTGCGCACGCTGCACCGGCTGGGGCTCGACTCGACGGAGCCCGTCCAGGTGCGGGGGGCCCAGGTCAGCCCGCGCGACGTGGTCGCCGCCGTGCTGCCCGACCCCGCGACCATCGGCCCGCAGATGACCGGCTCGACGTGCGCGGGTGTGCTCGTGACGGGCGTCGGCGTCGATGGGGCGCCGCGCGAGGTGTACCTGCACCACGTGGTCGACAACGAGTGGTCGATGGCGGAGTACGGCGCGCAGTGTGTCGTGTGGCAGACGGCTGTGAACCCGGTGGTCGCGCTCGAGTTGCTCGCGGCCGGGGCGTGGGCCGGGGTCGGGGTGCTGGGGCCGGAGGCCTTCCCGCCTGAGCCGTTCCTCGAGCTGTTGGCCGCGCCCCAGCCGGCGGGCTACGGCTCGCCGTGGGGCCTGCAGGAGCGCGAGCCCTGAGCGGTCCGTCCCTTCCCGCCGTCGTCGTGGTCCAGTCACGTCCCACCTGGTGTGCGGTGAATGTCGGCTGTGACAGGTTTTGGCACTATCCACGGGGAATCGGCCGCGCGACGCGCGTGCCCGCCCCGCTGTTCACCGGCACGCCGCCCGGGCCTGCTGGCCGAGAGGAGCCTGATGACCCCCCGTCGTCGCCCGCCGATCACCGACCCCCGGGTCCGCGAGCTGGTCCGTGCCGCCCGGACCCCCCGTGGGGGCGCCCTGTCCCGGCGGTCCTTCCTGCTCGGCACGCTGGGCGCCGCGGGCGCGGGGGCACTCCTCGCCGCATGCGGCCGTGAGGGCGAGGAGGCGGTGGGCGTGGTCGACCGCTCCGTCGAGGAGCGCCTGGTGCGGTGGGCCAACTGGCCGCTCTACGTCGACCAGGACGACAGCGGCGCCTCGCCCACGATCAGCGCGTTCGAGGCCGCCTCCGGCATCCGGGTGGAGTACGCGGAGGCGATCGAGGACAACGAGTCGTTCTACGCCTCCGTGCAGGAGCGCTTGGTGGCGGGCGCCGACATCGGCTACGACGTCGTCACGGTGACCGACTACCTCGCCGCACGCCTCATCCGGCTCGGCTACGCGCAGAGCCTGGACCGGACCCGGATCCCGAACGCGGACAAGCTGCGGCCCAGCCTCCAGGGCGTCGACTTCGACCTCGGGCGCACGCACTCGCTCACCTGGCAGTCGGGCTTCGCGGGGATCGCGTGGGACAAGGAGGCGATCCCCCGAGGGCTGCGCACCGTCTCCGACCTGTGGGACCCCGACCTCGCGGGGGGAGTCCAGGTGTTGTCGGAGATGCGCGACACGATGGGCCTGCTGATGCTCGAGGAGGGCGTCGACCCGGCAGGGGCCTGGAGCAACGACGAGTTCTACCAGGCGCTGGAGGTGCTGCGGGAGAAGGTCGGCAGCGGCCACGTCCGCGAGGTCGCCGGCAACTCCTACACGGATGCGCTGGTGGCGGGGGAGGCCGTCGCCGTGTTCGCCTGGTCCGGTGACATCACCGCGCTCAACTTCGAGCACGGCGACCGCTTCGAGTTCGCCATCCCGGAGGCCGGGGGGACTCTGTGGAGCGACAACCTCATCGTGCCGGTCGGATCGACGCACCGGTCGAACGCCGAGGACCTCTTCGACTACTACTACCAGCCCGAGGTCGCGGCGCAGGTCGCCGCGTGGGTCAACTACATCACCCCCGTCGAGGGCGCACAGGAGGCGATGGTGGCGATCGACCCGCAGCTCGCGGAGAACCCGATGATCTTCCCTGACGACGAGACGCTGCGCCGCGTGAGCGTCTTCCGCACGCTGGAGCCCGACGAGGACGAGCGCTTCAGCAACGAGTTCTTCGCGGCGGCGGGCCGCTGACGACGACAGCCGCCTGGCGTCACGCGTCCCGCGTCTCGCTCAGCCGGGCAGGGCGCGGAGCGTGGCGGCCAGCACGTCCAGCGCGTCGTCGAGCAGGTGGGGCTCGATCACCAGCGGCGGGAGCAGCCGCACGACATTGCCCCATGTTCCGCACGTGAGCACGAGCACGCCGGCCGCCGCGCAGTCGCGAGCGACCTGTGCGGCGGCGGCGCGATCGGGCTCGAGCGTGCCGGGGCGCACGATCTCAAGGGCGAGCATCGCGCCACGTCCGCGCAGCTCCGCCACGCCGGAGTGCTCGGCGGCCACGCCACCCAGCCGGTCGCGCACGCGCGACTCGATCGCCCGGGCAGAGGCGGCCAGGTCGTGGTCCTCGTAGAGCGCCATCGAGGCGAGTGCCGCGGCGCATGCGACGGGGTTGCCTCCGAACGTCCCGCCCAGTCCTCCGGGGTGGACCGCGTCCATGAGGTCGGCGCGCCCGGTGACGGCGCCGAGCGGCAGCCCGCCGCCGATGCCCTTCGCCAGGGCCAGCAGGTCGGGAACGATCTGCTCGTGCTCACTGGCGAACATGTCGCCGGTCCGCGCGAAGCCCGTCTGGACCTCGTCGGCGACGAGGACGATCCCGTGCTCCCGCGCCCACGCGGCCAGGTCGGAGAGGAAGCCCGGGGCCGGTGTGATGAAGCCGCCCTCGCCGAGGATCGGCTCGACGACGAGCGCGGCGACCTGGTCGGCGCCCACGTGGCGCTCGGCGGCGTCGATGGCCCGCGCCGCTGCCTGCCCGCCCGTCATGCCGGCCGGGTCGCGCAGGGGGTAGGACGCCGGGACCCGGTAGACCTCGCCCGCGAACGGGCCGAAGCCGGTCTTGTAGGGCATGGCGCGCGCGGTCATCGCCATCGTGAGGTTGGTGCGGCCGTGGTAGGCGTGGTCGAGCACGAGGACGGCGTTCCGGCCGGTGGCGCGGCGGGCGACCTTGACCGCGTTCTCCACGGCCTCCGCGCCCGAGCTGACCAGCACCGAGCGCTTCTCATGGGCGCCGGGCGCCAGCCGGGCCAGGGCTTCGCACACCGCCACGTACTCCTCGTAGGGGCTGACCATGAAGCAGGTGTGCGTGAAGTCGGCCGCCTGCGCCGCGGCCGCGGCGACGACCTCGGGGCTGCTGGCGCCCACCGAGGTCACGGCGATCCCCGATCCCAGGTCCACGAGCCGGTTGCCGTCGACGTCCTCGATGATCGCGCCGCCCGCGCGGGCCACGTACACCGGCAGGGCTGAGGACACCCCGGCGCTGACCGACGCCGAGCGCCGTTCCGCCAGTGCGAGTGAGCGCGGCCCTGGGATCGACGTGACCAGGGATCGGGACTGCTCCAACGGCGTGGGCACTGCGGATGTCGTGGTCATGTACGGACGCTAGTGCTGGTGTGCTCCGTCTGGAAGGCCCATGGAACGATATTCGCGGCCGGGTGGCTGATGCGCTGCGAACGGTCCCGGCCCGCGGCGAGGGGCCCTCGCGCGCTCGGTGAGGCAGAATCCCCCTCATGGGACGCTGGCGCGGGACAGCCGTGGACGGCCGCGCCGGAGGGCGCCTGCTCGGCGACGTCGACATCGCCCGCGCGCTGGCCGTGTGCGCCCTCGACCCGGTGGCCTCGGTGCTCGCGACCACCCGGATCGAGGCCGCGGCGCGCACCGGGCTGCGCGGGGCGGGCGGGCAGCTCTGGGGCTACGAGGCCGACGGCGAGCTGCGGGCCGTGTGCTGGGCGGGGGCGAACCTGGTGCCGGTGGCGCCCGACCGCGATCCGCGGGCGCTGGACGCGTTCGCCGCGCTCGGGCGCACGCAGGGCCGGCGCGCGTCGTCGATCGTGGGCGAGGCGTCGGCGGTGCTGGGCCTGTGGGACCGGCTGGCCGAGACCTGGCCTCGCGCGCGCGAGGTGCGCGCCGACCAGCCGTCCTTCGTGATCGACCGCGCGCCGGATGTGCCGCCCGATCCGCGGGTGCGGCGCACGACCGCCGCGGACTACGAGGTGGTGCTCCCGGCCTGCGTGCGCATGTTCGTGGAGGAGGTCGGGTACTCGCCGGTGTCCGGCAGCGGGGTGGGGCCGTACGAGACGCGGGTGCGCACCCTCATCGCCGAGGGGTGGTCGTTCGCCCGCATCGAGGACGAGCCTGGTGCGGGCGGGGGCCCGCGCAACGTCGTGTTCAAGGCGGAGCTGGGCGCCGTCGCCGGGGGCGTGGCCCAGGTGCAGGGCGTGTGGGTGGCGCCGGGGCGCCGCGGCGAGGGGCTGTCGAAGGCGGGCATGGCGGCGGTGGTCGAGGCGGCGCGTCGGGATGTGGCCCCCGTGGTGTCGCTATACGCGAACCACTACAACGCGCGGGCCCTCGCCACCTACCGGGCGGTCGGGTTCGAGCAGGTCGGCACCTACGCCACCGTGCTGTTCTAGTCGCCGCCTTGAGCCACCGTGAGCCACCGCGCTGTTCTCGGCGCAGCGCCAGCCACGCCCCGGCGCCCGGTCACGAGCGCGCGCCGGTCAGCGCAGCAGCCGCGACATCCGTCGATCCGCGAGCACCTGGCCGCCGGTCTGGCACGTCGGGCAGTACTGCAGTGACGAGTCGGCGAACGACACCTCCCGCACTGTGTCGCCGCACGGCACGCCGTCAGCCCCCGGGCACGGCTGGCCGGTGCGGCCGTGCACACGCATCCCGCGCCGTTTAGCGTCCTTGAGCTCGGCCGCCGGCTGCCCGGCCGCGGCGGCCACCGCGTCGGCGAGCACCTCCACCACCGCCCGGTGCAGCGCGGCCGTGCGCTCGGCGTCGAAAGACCGCGTCGGCGCGAACGGGCTGGTCCGGGCCGCGTGCAAGATCTCGTCGGAGTACGCGTTGCCGATGCCGGCGATGGTCCCCTGATCGCGCAACAGCCCCTTGACTCGCTGGTTGCGCGCCGCGAGAAGCTCGCCGAGGCGCTCGGGAGTGAACTCCGGCGACAACGGCTCCACGCCGAGGGTCGCGATCGCCGGCACCTGCCCCGGATCAGCCACCAGGTGCACCGCGAGCCGCTTGCGCGTCCCCGCCTCGGTGAGGTCGAAGCCGGAGCCGTCGTCCAGCCGCACGCGGAGCGCGATAGGGGAGCGCCCCGGGCGGATCGTCGTGGCGGGAGCCCGCTCATGCCAGCGGAGCCAGCCCGCCCGGGCCAGGTGCACGACGAGGTGCAGCGGTCCGGCGCCCTCGTCGGCGAGCGTCACATCGAGCCACTTCCCGTGCCGCGCCGCATCCTCGACGCGCCGCCCGACGAGCGCGTCGGGACCGGGGGAGAAGGTCTTCAGGGCGCTGATCGCGCCGACCTCGACCCCCGTCACCGTGCGCCCGCCGGCCCGCGCGCGCAGGAAGGCCGCCAACGCGTCGACCTCGGGCAGCTCGGGCATGGGCCCATCGTCGCGCCCCGCGCCCACATCCCGCATGCGCGAGGCCATCGCATGCCGCAGCACGGCGCAGGACGCCCACGTCGCGGCACTAGGCTCAGCGCATGCTGCTTCGCCTCTCCACGCTCTTCGTCCGCACCCTGCGCGAGGACCCGGCCGACGCCGAGGTCGCGAGCCACCGGCTCCTCGTCCGCGCCGGCTACATCCGCCGCGCCGCCCCCGGCATCTACACCTGGCTGCCGCTGGGCCTGCGCGTGCTGGCGAAGGTGGAGCAGGTGGTGCGCGAGGAGATGGACGCCGCCGGCGCGCAGGAGGTGCACTTCCCGGCGCTGCTGCCCAAGGAGCCCTACGAGGCCACCGGCCGCTGGGCCGAGTACGGCCCCAACATCTTCCGGCTCAAGGACCGCAAGGGCGGGGACTACCTGCTGGCGCCCACGCATGAGGAGATGTTCACGCTCCTGGTCAAGGACCTGTACTCGTCGTACAAGGACCTGCCGCTCGCGCTTTACCAGATCCAGACCAAGTACCGCGACGAGGCCCGCCCCCGCGCCGGGCTGATCCGCGGACGCGAGTTCATCATGAAGGACGCCTACTCCTTCGACATCGACGACGCCGGCCTCGAGGCCTCCTACCAGCGCCAGCGCGACGCCTACCAGCGCATCTTCAACCGCCTGGGCCTGGAGCACGTCATCGTCGCCGCGACGTCCGGGGCGATGGGCGGCTCGCGCAGCGAGGAGTTCCTGCACCCGACGGCCATCGGCGAGGACACGTTCGTGCGCTCGCCCGGCGGATACGCGGCCAACATCGAGGCCGTCACCACAGTGGTCCCCGAGGCGATCCCGTACGACGACGCCCCGGCCGCGCACGTCGAGGACACCCCCGACACCCCCACGATCGACACGCTGGTCGCCCTCGCCAACGAGCGCTTCCCGCGCGCCGAGGGCGAGTGGACCGCCGCCGACACGCTCAAGAACGTGGTGCTCGCCCTCGTGCAGCCCACTGGCGAGCGCGAGCTCGTGGTGATCGGGCTCCCCGGCGACCGCGAGGTCGACCTCAAGCGCCTCGAGGCGGCCGTGGCCCCCGCCGAGGTGGAGCCCGCCGTCGACGCCGACTTCGCCGCGCATCCGGAGCTGGTCAAGGGGTACATCGGTCCGTCGGTGCTCGGCCCCAACGCGGGCGTCGACGAGGAGGGCCGCTCGCTGGGCGTCCGCTACCTGCTCGACCCGCGCGTCGTGCCCGGCACGCGCTGGATCACCGGCGCCAACGAGCCCGGCCGGCACGTCTTCGACCTGGTCGCCGGCCGGGACTTCACCGCCGACGGCACAGTCGAGGCCGCCGAGGTCCGCGCGGGCGACCCCGCCCCCGACGGCTCCGGCCCGCTCGAGCTCGCGCGCGGCATCGAGATCGGCCACATCTTCGCGCTCGGCCGCAAGTACGCGCAGGCGCTCGGCCTGACGGTGCTGGACCAGAACGGCAAGGCCCAGGTCGTCACGATGGGCTCCTACGGCATCGGCGTCACGCGCGTGCTCGCCGCGCTCGCCGAGGCCAACCACGACGACAAGGGCCTGGCGTGGCCGGCCGGCGTCGCCCCCGCGCATGTGCACGTCGTCGCCACCGGCAAGGACGCCGCCGTGTTCGCGGCCGCCGAGGAGCTCGCCTCGACCCTGTCCGCGCGCGGCGTCGAGGTCATCTACGACGACCGTCCCAAGGTGTCGCCCGGGGTCAAGTTCGCCGACGCGGAGCTCTTCGGGGTCCCGCTCGTCGTGGTGGTCGGCCGCGGTCTCGCCGACGGCGTGGTCGAGGTGCGCCCCCGCGTCGCGGGCCCGGACGGCCCCGCCGCCGAGCAGGTGCCCGTCGAGCAGGCGGCGGATCGCGTCGTGGAGCTCGTGGACGGCCTGCTCGGCCGCTGAGAGCGCACCACCGCTGAGCGCCCGTCGGCCCAGGTCGGCGGGCGCTCAGCCGTCAGCAGCCCGTCAGCCGAGGGCGACCTGGGACGCCTGCTCCGGAAGGCCCGGGAAGGCGGTGGGCTCGACGCCCCACACGGCGGCGTCGGCAGTGGCCTGGCGCAGCGCGTCCACAGCCGAGGCGCGGGTCCCCGTGGCCGCCTCTGCCACGAGGTTGGCGTACGCCGCCGCCAGTGACTGCTCGATGTCACGCGCCAGCTCGACAGCCAGCGCGGGGTCGTCCAACCCCGAGGGCAGCGCGTAGGCGGTCCTCCGCGGGTCCGAGCCGGACGAGACGAGCCCCGAGACGTCCGCCCACACCTGGGCCCGCGAGCGGTGCTGGACGGCTCGGGCCTGCGCCTCGGCTCGTTGCGCGTCGGCCAGCTTCGCGGCGATCACCTCGAACGCGTACCCGGCCTCGTCCTCGGCGAGCACGAGCGCGGACAGCACGGTGAGGTCGACGGCCCCGGGGGCCGGCGCCGGGTCGAAGGCGGGCTCCACCCCGGCGGGGGCGTCGACGCCCAACGCCGCGGCGAGCTGGACCGCCAGCTCCGCGCGCGCGGTGGACACCGAGGCCAGCAGCCGTGCGAAGGCGCCCGAGGCGGCTGAGTCCGCGTCGGCGCGGGCCGTGAGCGACGTCACGCCGAGCAGGGCGAGGACGTCGCGCGGCGTGACGATGGGCGGCGCCGAGGACGCCGTCTCGGACCGGCTGTCGGCCTCCAGCCCTGAGTCGTACACCCCGCCGAGCTGTTCGCTGTGCAGCTCGGAGAACGCGGCCACCGATCCGAGCGCATGAGAGACCGCCTGGTCGTCGGCTGCCGGGCCGAGCGCGGCGAGCCGAGCGTGGTCGGCCAGCATCGTCGCGTCGTCCACGGACCGCGCGCGTGCGAGCTCGGCCGCGTCGGGCTGCGGCGCCTGCGGCGCGGGAGTCTCCAGGCGCAGGTCGCATCCCGCCAGGAGCAGCATGGCGGCCAGCGCCGCGACCATGGCCCGTCGCGCGGCGGAGCGGCGGCTCACGGCGGGGCGAGCGGCAGGGGCACAGCGGGTCGCGGTCATCGCGGTGATCCTGCCATGCCGACGGCGCCGTCCGGCAGGCGCACGCGGACTCGTTACGCTGGACCTCTCACAACAACACAGGGTCGACACCACGCAGGTGACCCGCTGGAGCCGACAGGAGGCGATCATGCCCGCGCCAGCAACAGCGCAACGGGTCCGGGACGTCGTGGAGCCACTCGTGAGTGCCGCAGGCCTCGTGCTCGAGGAGATCGAGGTGGTCCGGGCCGGCAAGGCGTCGGTCGTCCGGATCCTCGTGGACCTCGAGGAGGACGCCGAGGGCGGCCTCGACCTCGAGGACGTCGCAGAGGTCTCGCAGGCGATCTCGGACGCGCTGGACGACGCCGCCGCTGTGGGCGGCGAGCACACGCTCGAGGTGTCGAGCCCGGGGGTGGGCCGCGCGCTCACCGAGCGCCGCCACTTCACCCGCGCGCGCGGCCGGATGATGACGCTCAGCCGGACCGACGGCTCGACGCTGCGCGGACGGCTCGACGAGGTGGACCGATCGGCGCCGGACGCCGCCGAGCTGGTCCTCATCCCCGAGACCCCGGGGGTGAAGGGCCGCCCGCCCAAGGTGGGGGCCCCGGTCCGCGTGCCGCTCGCAGAGGTGCGCGAGGGCAGGGTCGAAGTAGAGATGGGACGGCTCGCCGAGGTGTCCGACGACGAGGACGACGACGCGCAGGACGCGACGTCGGCAGGACAGGAGAGCTGACGTGGACATCGACATGCAGGCGCTGAGGATGCTGGAGCGCGAGCGCGACATCAGCCTGGACGTGCTGGTCTCGGCGATCGAGCAGGCACTGCTCTCCGCCTATCACCGCACGCCCGGCGCGCAGTCCGTCGCGCGGGTCGAGCTCGACCGCGCCACGGGCCACGTGACCGTGTGGGCGCGCGAGGAGCTCGCGCAGGAGGCCCCCGAGGGCGAGGACGAGTCGCCGTCGCGCGCTGTGACGCTGGGCCCCGAGTTCGACGACACGCCCGCCGGCTTCGGCCGGATCGCCACGGCTACGGCGCGCCAGGTCATCGTGCAGCGGTTGCGCGACGCGGAGGACGACCAGGTGCTCGGGACGTTCCGCGGCAAGGAGGGCGAGGTGCTCGGCGGCGTCATCCAGCAGGGCCGTGACCCGCGGGTGGTGCTGGTGGAGGTGCGCGGCACCGAGGCGGTGCTGCCCGCCCACGAGCAGGTGCCCACGGAGGAGTACGTGCACGGCGAGCGGCTGCGCGCCCTGGTGCTGGACGTGGCCCGTGGCGCGAAGGGCCCCCAGATCACGCTCTCGCGGACCCACCCGAACCTGGTGCGCCAGCTCTTCGCGCTGGAGGTCCCCGAGGTGGCCGACGGCTCCGTGGAGATCATGGCCATCGCCCGCGAGGCGGGCCACCGCACGAAGATGGCGGTGCGGACCCGGGTCCCGGGCCTGAACGCGAAGGGCGCCTGCATCGGCCCGATGGGCGCCCGGGTGCGCGCTGTCATGTCCGAGCTGCACGGCGAGAAGATCGACATCGTCGACTACTCGGAGGACCCGGCGGAGATGGTCGCGCACGCGCTGTCGCCTGCCCGTGTGCTGTCGGTCACAGTCGTGGACCCGGTGGCCCGCGCGGCCCGCGTGATCGTGCCCGACTACCAGCTCTCGCTCGCGATCGGCAAGGAGGGCCAGAACGCGCGACTCGCGGCGAAGTTGACCGGGTGGCGGATCGACATCCGCTCCGACGCCGCCGAGGCCGCCCCTGCCGACCAGGACGACGCGACGGGGCAGGGCGCCGGCTCCGGTCACGGCCGGTGACACGGCGCGGTAGACTCTCCGAGGCTGGGCCGGACGCCCGGCTCTCCTCCACGAGCCAGCCGAGCTCCGCCACGTCGAGTGGCGAGGGCCCGGTGCGCACGTGTGTGGGGTGCCGGTCGGCCGACCTGAGGTCGGTCCTGATGAGGACGGTCGTCCAAGCGGACGGCGCGGGGAATCCTGTGCTGGTCGTCGACGTCGACCGGCGTCTTCCGGGCCGGGGGGCGTGGCTGCACCCCGATCCTCGTTGCCTCGAGCTCGCCGAACGGCGCCGAGCGTTCCCGCGGGCCCTGCGTGTCGCAGGGCCGTTGGACGTCGGGCCGGTGCAGGCGCACCTCGAGGCCGCAGGGCATCACCAGCTCCCGGGTCCGAGCCCGGAAGCGTAACCGTCGACATGGGAAGCGGGTTTGAGAAGCCGATGGCTGCCCGATGAGCACGCACCGATGAGTACCCAGCGATGAGTACCCAGCACTAACGACGGTCCGACCTGTCTGGGGCGGACCGAGACAGGAGAGATGTGGCCAAGGTCCGCGTCTACG